>JANRLU010000116.1:0-16232 GCA_033762275.1 Thermonemataceae bacterium
AGGTAAAAAAATAGGTATTTTTGATAGCTGGCAAGAATGTCAAAAACAAGTAACGGGCTTCGCAGATGCTAAGTTCAAGGCTTTTGCCCAACAAGAAGCAGCTCTGAAAGCCTTTAAGGAAGGTTACGAAAAACATATAGGCAAAAATAGTCAAAATGTCATTCTTCCCAAAAAAATAGACATTCCTTATGCGGAGTGCCTTTGTGTAGATGCTGCTTGTAATATGCAAAATGGAGATATGGAGTATAGGGGCGTTCATTACCCTTCGGGCAAATTACTTTTTCATCAGAAAGATTTCAAAGATGCGACTAATAATATAGGCGAATTTTTAGCTATTGTGCATGCCATTGCTTTTGAAAAGAAAAATAGATGGAAAATCCCTATTTACTCTGATAGCAAAACAGCTTTGGCTTGGCTAAGAGATAAAAAATGTAAAACGGAACAAAAAATAACGCCTCGAAACCAAGAACTTTTTGAAACTATCAAAAGAGCTGAAAGTTATCTCAAAACAAACGATTATAGCGAAATTCTGGTTTTGAAATGGAATACCGAAAACTGGGGCGAAATCCCTGCCGATTTTGGTAGAAAATAATATGCTAAAATTCTATAAATTTATGAAAATATACCAACAACTCCTCAGAGATATATTAGAAAATGGTACAAAAAAAACAGATCGTACAGGCACAGGTACGCTTAGCTTGTTTGGTTATCAAATGCGTTTTGACTTACAAAAAGGTTTTCCTTTGCTTACTACCAAAAAAGTACATCTCAAGTCTGTGATACATGAATTACTTTGGTTTCTGAAAGGAGAAACAAATATCCAATACCTCAAAGAAAATAAGGTAAGTATTTGGGACGAATGGGCTGATGAAAAAGGAGAATTAGGACCTGTGTACGGCAAACAATGGCGAAGTTGGGAGGGTAAAGATGGAAAAATAATAGACCAAATTACAGAGGTAATTGAGCAAATTAAGAAAAATCCTGACAGCAGACGTTTAATTGTATCAGCTTGGAATGTTGCTGATTTGCCCGCAATGAAACTAATGCCTTGTCATATACTTTTTCAGTTTTATGTAGCTGAAAATAAACTTTCTTGCCAGCTATACCAACGTTCTGCTGATGTTTTTTTAGGTGTTCCCTTTAATATAGCCTCTTATGCTTTGCTCACGATGATGATAGCTCAGGTTTGCAATTTGGAAGTAGGAGATTTTATTTGGACAGGTGGTGACACACACCTCTATCTCAATCATTTAGAGCAAGCAAAAATACAATTAAGCAGAGAGCCTCGCCAACTCCCTATAATGACTTTAAACTCCCATATTACTGATATTTTCGCTTTCACTTACGAGGATTTTCATTTGGAGGGCTATGACCCTCACCCTGCCATTAAAGCGGAGGTAAGTATATAAATAAAAGCAGGTATAAAAATACAGAATTTCACCGAGTAAAAGTCTGATTTCATCTAAAATGATTTGCTCAATACATTTTTTTATGCTTCCTTTGTTGCAAAATAGTTTTAGTGGTGTGGCATAGCCTTAGGCTTGCCTTAAAAAAAACGATGGTGTAATAGACTATCGTTTTTTGTTTTTATATTTACCAAAAATTATACAATGAAAGTAGGTTTATTTTTCGGTTCCTTCAATCCTATTCATATAGGGCATTTAGTGATTGCTAATACAATGGCATACAATACCGACTTAGAGCAAGTCTGGTTTGTGGTTTCTCCACACAATCCACTCAAGAAAAAAAATACACTTCTCCACGAGTTTGATAGATATGATATGTTGGAAAAAGCAATAGGTGATAATCCTCGCTTTAGGGTATCTGATATAGAGTTTAGCTTACCACAACCCAGCTATACTATCAATACACTCGCTCACCTACAAGAAAAGTACCCTCAACATCATTTTGTACTGATTTTGGGAAGTGATAACCTCACAAATTTTAAGAATTGGAAAAATTATGATAAAATTTTAGAATATTATGAGTTGTATGTATACCCTCGCCCAAATGTGGCACCTACCGAATTTCATACACACCCAAAGGTAAAGTTTGTGGAAGCACCTTTAATGGATATTTCTGCCACTTTTATCAGAAACGCCATCAAAGATGAGAAATCTATACGTTATTTAGTGCCAGAAGCTGTAGAAGAGTTTATTAAAAGAAAGAAATTTTACCTTTAAAAATCCTCTACCACTATTTTACATTTGGGGTGTTGCTTTCTGAACTCCTCCAACTCCTCATCCTCTACGTCAGTGTTATAGCAATAAAGGGTTCTTAAGCCTCTCAAATTAGCCAAAGGCTCTAAAGTACTTACAGGTGTATTGCTGATTCCCAAACTTTCCAGTCTTTGCATACCTCTCAAAGCATCTAAACTTTCTACTTTGGTATTCTGAATGTAGAGTTCTTCTAAATATTTATATCTTTTTAGCGGCTCAATGGATTTGATACGTGTTTTTTGAAAATTAAGATATTGTACTTTCTCCAGACCTGCGATAGGCTTCAAATCTTCTATAAGGCAATCAGAGGCAAATATTTTTTCTAATCTTCTAAGATTTTGTAAGGGACTGAGGTCTTTTACTTTTGTTTTCCCAAAGGCGAGTGTATGTAAACCAAATAGATGAGAAAGAGGATCTAAAGAACTTACGGAGGTATCGTGAAAATAAATTTCTTCCAACCTACGCATATTACGCAAAGGCTCTAAAGACTTTACGGGTGTAGCCATCAAATCTAAATGGCTAAGATTTTCAAACTGTGTAACTAAGTCTAAGTCAGGAACTTCTGTTTCTGCTATCACTAAGGTTTCTAATTTTGGTAAAGCCTCCAAAGGCTCTAAGGTATCAATTCGGTAGTCTTTGCAAACAAAAAAAGTAAGTTCAGAAATTTCTCTCAGATGCTCTAAAGTGGGGTCTTCATCACTATCTAAGTGTATAGCATCTTTGAAGGCTATCTTCCAAGCCTTTTCAAGGCTTTTCCACCATTTATTCAAATACCATTGTGTATAGAACTCTTCCCAAATATCAGCGTGCTTTACAATATCAATTTGTGCGGCAATTTTCTTGCCCATTGAATTGGTTAAAAAACTTATGCCTTCCATAATTATATCTATTTTGTACTAAACTTACTTGTTTGTTAAGAAACTCTAATACCTTTTTTTGCATAAACATAAAAAAGAAAAAAGAAAATTCATAAAAAAAAGCTAAAAAGTTACTTCTAATTTTATAGTTTATAGAAAAAATCATATAAAAAATATAAAAAATACAAAAAAATAAATTCTTTCCTTGCTTTCAGAAAATTTTTTTAAAAAAATACTCGGCTTGCATAACATTTTTCATTATCTTTGTATAAAGAAATAAAATTCTATTTTTTTAGATTTTCACTTTAAAATTTCATACGCAAATGGAAACCTTGCAAAAAGAATTGGTAAAAGGTGGTGAGTTTTTGGTAAAAGAAACACTTGCCGAAAATGTATTCATTCCTGAAGAGTTTACAGAAGAGCAAAAAATGCTGGCTCAAACTTGCAAAGACTTTATAAACAAGGAGGTTACGCCTCATCTTGATGAATTGGATTATGCCAAAAGTCCTGATTTGATGGTGCAATTAATGGATAAAGTGGGAGAGTTGGGTTTGTTGGGTATAGGTGTTCCCACGGAGTATGGTGGTTTTGGTATGAGTTTTAACTCTACAATGCTTGCAACAGATTATTTGGGGAGTGGTCATAGCTTTGCAGTAGCGTATTCAGCTCATACGGGTATTGGTACTTTACCTATACAATATTATGGTACAGCCGAACAAAAGGCTAAGTACTTGCCTAAATTGGCTTCTGGTGAATGGAAATCAGCGTATTGCCTTACTGAACCTGATAGCGGCTCTGATGCCAACTCTGGTAAAACCAAGGCAAAATTAAGCGAAGATGGTAAATATTATATCATCAACGGACAAAAAATGTGGATTACTAATGGTGGTTTTGCAGATATTTTTATTGTATTTGCAAAGATTGATGATGATAAAAATCTTACGGCTTTCATTATTGAGAAATCTTTTGGGGGAATCACGATGAATGAACCAGAGAAAAAAATGGGTATTAAAGGTTCTGATACTCGCCAAATTTTCTTTAATGACTGTAAAGTTCCCGTAGAAAATATGCTTTCGGAGCGTGAGAATGGCTTCAAAATAGCTGTAAATATTCTCAACATCGGGCGTATCAAGCTTTCAGCGGCGGCTGTAGGCGGGGCAAGAGAGGCTCTTAATCACGCTATTAATTATGCTCGCGAACGTAAGCAATTTGGTGTTTCTATCAATACGTTTGGGGCTATTCGCCAAAAAATTGCTTTGGTAGCTGCTCGTATTTTTGCTACAGATGCAGCCAACTATCGCGTAGGACAAAATATTGATGACGCTATTGAGGCTTATATGGCTCAAGGGGTAGACGAAGCCAACGCCAAACTTAAGAGTTTCGAGCAGTTTGCTATTGAATGTGCCATTATGAAAGTACACGGTTCTGAAACTTTAGATTTTTCAGTAGATGAATCTGTACAAATCTATGGCGGTATGGGCTACTCTGCCGAATCACCTGTAGAAAGAGCCTACAGAGATTCTCGTATCAATCGTATTTTTGAAGGTACCAACGAAATCAATAGAATGTTGGCAGTGGGTACTATTCTTAAAAGAGCAATGAAAGGTGAGTTAGATGTACTTTCTCAAGCTCAGGCAGTTGCCAAAGAATTACTATCTGTTCCAGATTTCTCTACACCGGATTTTAGTGAAATGTTTGGGGCAGAAAAAGCTCTTCTAAAAGGAATGAAAAAGGCTATTTTGATGGTAGCTGGGGCTGCTGCTCAGAAATTTACCACAAAAATTAGTGAAGAGCAAGAAATTTTGATGTATTTGGCAGATATGCTGATAGAGGTGTATGTATCGGAATCTGTGTTGTTGCGTGTAGAAAAATTAGCGGGTATCAAAGGTGAGGCTAATTGCACTACTGAAAAGGAGTTGGCTTTGTTGTATTTACACGAGTCCTTAGATGTATTCTCTAAGGCTGCCAAAGACGCTATCAATTCTTTTGCCGTAGGAGACGAGCAAAGAGCTATGTTGATGGGTTTGCGTAGATTTACTAAAATTGATAATTTCAATAAAAAAGAGGCTTGCCAGCGTATAGCCACACAAATTATTGAGAAAAATAGCTATACATTCAGTATTGTTTAGGTTTGGTTTAAAAGAGGCTAATTTTTAGCCTCTTTTTCTTTGTTTTATGGCTACTAAATGGCGTACTTTGTGAGATGAAGAAGCTAAACATATAGATTTTCATTTTCTCATTCTCCTTGCAATTTCTTCTGCCTCCAACATTATTTTATCTGCTTTCTTTTGAGCTTTTTTAATTTCTTGCTCTGCCTTAACATATTCAATTTTCTTGCGGTTGGCAGCCATCTTTTCCACATATTTCCTATAAATTTTATTTTTGTTGGCGGCGGTTTCTATACTTTTTTGTTCCTCTTCCTCTGCTTTCTCCCTTATTTTTATAGCTTTTGTTTCAGCATTTTTTAATAAACTGTCTACTTTAATTTGTGCTTCTTCCATGATTTCTTCAGGAGTTTTACGGAATAATTTCTGTTTTTCTTGTATATCTGCACGTCTTTTAGTTATTTTCTCATTTATTTTCTCTCTTATTATTTTATTTTTAACTTTTATAGTATCTCCATTAAATTTTAATACATTGATAATTTGATTTTTATATGTTCCGTTGATTGTAAAATCTACAATCAACTCTTTTACACCCAATAATTTTTGTTTGGTGAGTAAAGCTATAGCAACTTCAGTGGCAGTATTTATTTTGCTTTTATCAATAAACAAACGCAGTTTGAAGTCCAAATCTCCTTTCAAACTATGCTTTCCGCTTATACTCATTTTGTAGTCATTCGCTAAAAACTCGAAAGGTTGGTAATACACAAAGCCTTCTTTTATTTCTGTGTATATCTGTAAGTTTTTAATTTCAAAATACTCTAAATTATCCAATTTTATCAACTTGCTTATTTTTTGTATAAAAATTAGATTTTTAATATGTGTATGAGGCATATTAACCCTAAGAATGCCACGCATAGAGTCGTCGTAAAGAGGAAGCATATCTTGCCCCAGATTACCAGAAATTTTCATAAAACAAGAGAAGTTACCCTTTACATAAGGCTTTAAATCACTTTTTTTATCCAAAAAAAGTGTGTATGCCTCTGCAATGTCCATATTTTTTATGTCGATATCAAAGCTATAATTGGGCTTTTCTTCTGAGGGCTTATAGAAGCCGTTTATCATAAATGCCCCGCCCATAGTTGCAAAACTTGCATTTTGGATCTGTAATTGTCCGCTTCTCAGTGCGATATTGCTTTTTAATGATTGTATATGTATTTTTTGGTAGGTTATTTTCGTTATGTTAGGTTTTAGGGTGAAATCAATATTTTGAGGAATTTTTATTGTTTCATTTGTTTTTTTTGAAAAATCATGGTTGTTTTTAAATAGTAAATCATCGATAAATAAATGATTAGACTTGAAATCCAAATTAGCAATTAGAACTTCTTTTTTGAAAAAGTAAGCCAAATAGTTTGTTAGCTTGCCTGTTGCTTCCCACTCGCTTTTTCCTATTCGTCCATTGCATTTTTCCAAGATAATATCTTGTGGGGTAAAAGTACATTTGGCTTGATTTATTGTAAAACCTTGTGCTAAACTTTGAGCGTTTTTATAGGTTAAATTATGAGCCAGCAAGCTCCCCTTAGTGGGCAGTTTTTCGTAGTTTTTAGCATTAAAATCAGACATTTTACCTGAGGTTTGTATATTACCTACTATTTTTCCTGAAATACTTGTATTTTTTATGGGATAAATTTTGGTTAATTTTTCTAAATCTACACTTCCCTTAGCTGAAATATGGTAGTTGAGGTCTTGTAAATTCTGAAAAGTAGCTTTTATTTCTACGGGCTCTCCATCAAGTTCCATTTTCATTTGTTCAAGCAATATTTTTGTATCAGCATACTTACCTGTATTATTTTCTATTGTTGAAAATAAGTTTATTTTTTCTAAGGGTTTGGAATAATAAATAGATTTTAAATAGGCATTTTGGATAAGAATTTTTGACTTGATAATGGGTAGCTGGTGATTATTATAGATACCATTGGCTAATATATCTAAATCTAACATGCCTTTAACCATAACTTTTTTTAATGGAAATACACGTTTTAAGTCTTCCAAATTCAATTTAGCAGTTAATTGTATGAATGTATTACCATTGAAAATTTTATCTATTTTTATTTTTGCGTCAATAAAGTTTTTTTCTAATTCTAAATGAAATTTTTCCACATTTAGTTGGGTATTTTCCCAAATACCATCTTTATTGTTTGCCTTAAAATCAATTTGTATATTAGAAATAGATTGTTTGAAATCAGTATATTGAAATACACCATCTTTAACTTGTAAGCTAATTTGATAAGTTGGGATTCTTTCTTTACTTAATATTCCTTTAGCCCAGAACTGCATCTTGAAATCTCCTTCAGTTTTAATTTTATGAAATTCTTTTTCATAAATAATTGGTAATAGAGAAAGTAGATTTTTTAGTTTATGTTCTTTTTTTTCTAAAGCTAAGTCCATTTCTATTTCATTTTTTTCTTTAATTATTTTGAAAAAACCTACTATACTAAAACTAAAATCGTTGATTTTGAAAGAGTTATCTTTAAAAGTGCACTTATTGCTTTGTTTGTCTATTTGCATATCAACAACAAAATCAAGACTTCTCTTATCAAAATAAGATGTATTTTTGAGGTTTACAATGTAATTTTCTATCTTAGTTTGTGTATGAATATTTATAAGGGAACTTCTCAAATCACCTTTACCCTCGTGTGAGAAGTTTTCTAATAGAATAAAACTTTGTGTTGACTGGTCTTCAAAAGCAAATAAACCATTGCGTATCTGCCAATGGTTTATGTAAATATTTAGTCTATTTTTGTTTTGGGAGCTTTCTTTTTGAGCAATAAGTATATCCCAATTTTCTTCTTTACTGCTTAGCCTCTTTGCAAAAATACGTGGTTCGTTTAGATACACAGCCTTTACAAATAATTCATTGCTAAATATAGCAGGCAAAATATCTACTGTGAAACTCAGTTTCTTTGCAGAGAATAAAGTATCATTTTTGAATTTATTTTTACCCGTGACACTTAAATTTTTCTGAGAGATAGTAATGTTAGGAAAATGATTCCACAAATCTATTTCTAAGTCCTCTTTATTAAGATGAACATTTGCATTGAGCAGTTTCTTTGAATTTTCATCTATAATGACCTTTATACGGTTCTTCAATAGGTGTGGTAAAGCAAATGAGATAACTATCAAACTTATAGTTAAAAATAAAAAAATACGACTTACAACTTTTAGTATTTTTTTTGCTTTCTTTGCTTTCATTGAAGATATTTTTTATTTGCTTGTTAGGAGTGTATATTGGTAAATATCGCGTTCCAAATGCATCCACAAAGGCTTTTCCCCGTATTTCTCCATAAAATCTTGAGAATCTCCGAATATATCAGCAAACTTTTTGCTATAATCCCAAGAATAAATTTTTAAAGCAACTTTGTCAGCACTTTTTTTAATGTAATAGGTTACGGCTGTGCCTTTTACTACTGAAATACCACCAACTTCTATCAAGGCGGAGTTTTCTGTATTAGGGTTATCATAAACTTTGATGCGTACAGAGAAATGCGGATTGAGCAATTGAAGCATTACTTCTTTTTCCTTCATTACCTTACCCTTTTTAGCTTTCTCTTCTACCTGAATAACTACTTTCTCAAACAAAGCATAGCCTTGTTTAATCAAACTTGTATCGATAAAGGATTCATTTCCCCAAGAGCTTACTGCGTCATTTTGTAATAAAATACCTTCAACTTTTGCGTAAGAGCTTGGAAATAAATACATTCTTTTGATTTGGGAGGCTTCTAATTCCAATTTTCTCTCAATTTTATCTTTGAACTTAACCGTCTTGATTAAACCTTTATCTTTTTTTAGCCCATTCAAATAACCTTGTATTTTCTTTCCATCTTCGGTTTCTATATAAATTAGCTTCTTTCTTGAGAAACCTGTAAAACGCTTATTAAATGTTTGGGCTTGAAGATGCTCTGTTATTAGTAATAAAAAGACTAAGAATAGAGGTGTATATAGCAATTTTTTCATAAACAAATGATTAAAATTAAAAAAAGTTAGACCTAAACTTTTAGGTCTAACAGCAAAGATTTACTTACCGATATTTACCATAACACCAACATTGACACTCAGATAAGAAGTAGTAGGAATATCTTCCTGTTCTTTAGTAAGAATTACATTAAACTTAGTGTCAGCGAATAATTCAACTTTTTCGCTAATTCTATAGCCGCTACCAATAACGGGGCTAAAACCGAAATAGGCTTTATTCTCAGCATCTTCTCCGTTATTACCTACGAAATACACTCCCATATCTACTCCTAAGCGAGGGCGAAGGGTTTCGGAACGACCAATAAACCATTCTGCCGTAGCATTGACAGGAATAATATTTACATCTGGTGAGATTTGTAACCCACCAAAGCCCAAACCAAAATCAAGTTCCCTACCTGGAAACTTATAGTAACCTACATTTCCACCCAAAGCAATATGCTCTGTGGCAAAATACTTGAAAATCAGGCTACCACCTATGCCGCTTTGAACAGCATCAGCAAAGTCTACAAATGGAACTGTAAGACCACCAGAAGCTCCTAACTGGATTTTTTGGGCTTGCCCTTTGCTTGTGAGAGGAAGCAAGCCTAAGAGCACCATCATTGTGAAATAAATTTTTTTCATTGCTTTATGATTTTAAATTCTAAGGCAAAACTATATGGAAGAACACAAATAAAAATTAACAAAAGATAATTTGCAGTTAGTTCTTTCTTTTATCGTTAATCTATTGTTTCTTTAAAAATGATTTTTTACATTTAGAACATCAAGTATTTGATAATTAGTTTTTTATGATAGATTTTGAAAAAATAAAAGCTTTTTATAGAATAGGAAAAAGCCTTAGTTTTGGAGATGTTCAGGTCTTACTTCAGAAAGCTCAGCGAAAAACCTTGGAACAAGGAGAGTGCTTAATAGAGGAAGGAGGCACTAAAAAAGAAATATATTTCATAGCGAAAGGCTTGGTTCGTGCTTTCAAACTTAATAGCAGCGGTGAAGAGGTAACAACCTCTTTATGGTGGGAAAACCAAGTGATAGGGAACTACGACATTATATTTTTTAGTCAATCTTCACAATTTTATTTTGAGGCTTTAGAGAAAACGGAAATCCTGTTTATAGATTATGAGGTTTTACAACATATCATTTCCAGAAACCCCAAACTCGAAACTCATAGAAAGTTTGTTTTACACGAAATATTGCGGCAGTCCATTAAGAGAATAGAGTCCTTTGTGTTGCTATCGCCAGAGGAGCGATACATAGAATTTATGAAAGCGAACCCCAAACTTATCCATAGAGTTCCTGACAAGCATATTGCTAATATTTTGGGTATTACACCTGTTTCTTTGAGCAGAATTAGAAAACGTATCTCTATGAAGAAAAAATAAGTTGATATGCTAATTATCCATTGTTAATTTTTTTTACATTTTTTCTATGGACTTTTGTTAAAGTTTCTAAAAAAATAAAAAGATGATTAAAGAGAAAAAAATGCCCGCCCCCACTGAAAAACAATGGCTATTAGGGAATTTGGGGAAATTCTATCAAAAGCCTCTCACATATATAGCAGAAGCAAAACAAGAAGTAGGAGATATTTTTGAGATAAAATCACCTTTTGGAAAATTGATAGCGATTGCAAATCCAGCATACATCAAACATGTTTTACAGGATAACAATAAAAATTATCATAAAGGAATGGCTTACAGAGTTACAAAACCTTTGCTGGGTGAGGGATTGCTGACAAGTGAGGGCGAGTTTTGGCGAAAACAGAGACGTTTGATACAACCCGCCTTTCATAAAGCTAAATTAGAGAACTTATTTGATATAATGCAAGAAACAACAAAAACAGTTATTGAAGAGTGGAAAAAGACTTATAAAAATGGTGATAAAATCAATATATCCAAAGAAATGAATCGTTTAGCGCTGCTTATTGTTTCTAAATCTTTATTTCAATCTGATATAAGTGCTGAGATAGATACAATTTCGGATAATTTGGAGAAAAGTTTGGAAAGAGCCATCGAGCGAATTAAAAAGCCTTGGCTATTACCAGTATGGATACCTACACTTGCTAACTTACGAGAGCAAAAAATACAAGAAACTTTGAAAGGGGTGGTTAGAAAAATAATAGAACAAAGAAAGTCTGAACAAGTAGTATACGATGATTTATTGGATATGCTGATGCAAGCAAGAGATGAGGAAAATGAAAATCCAATGACAGAACAACAATTACTTGATGAAGTAATGACTATTTTCTTAGCAGGGCACGAAACCACAGCCAATGCTTTAGCTTATTCGTTTTTATTGCTAACACAACATCAAGAAGAAGGGCAAAAAGTTTTTGAAGAAGTGAAAAATCTTTTGGGTAGAGAACCTTTGAGTTATGTAAATAGCCGAAGTCTTGAATACACTAAACTTGTTATTCAGGAAACACTCCGAATGTATCCGCCTGCTTGGGTCATTACCCGTTTTAGTTTAGCTGAAGACCAAATTGGTGAGTACAAAATTGATGCAGAAACAGGGGTAGTGATTAATATTTTCACGATGCATCATTTGGAAGAATATTGGGATAAACCTGAAGAGTTTATTCCGGAGAGATTTAAGACAGAAAAATTTAAAAACCTACCAAAGTTTGTATATTTACCTTTCGGAGGAGGACCAAGAATTTGTATTGGGGAGCATTTTGCCTTTTTGGAAATGACTACTATTTTAAGTCTTATCAGTCAATCCTTTTTTTTCAAAGAAATAAGAGAATATAAACTTGAGCTACTACCTTTGCTTACATTGAGACCCAAAGAAGATATTGAACTTTATATTTACCATAGAGAATAAAAACCTTAAAATCTGATTTTTATGAAAGTATACTTAATCTTATATATTTTTCTCCAAATGTTATTTTCAACAGAGTTATTGGCTCAAGGGGAGTATATTCAAACATTCACAGATCATTTTTTGGTGAAAGTGGGAGCAAATAATCGTTCTTTGGATCTTACGCTCTCCCCACGTGTGAGAGGTATCACACAATTTGATAAATTACTTTGGTACAGACCAAGCGTTCAGAATACAATTGGTGTAGGTGTATCTTTCAAGGATATAGGGTTGAGTTATAGTTTCAAATTAGCACAAAGACCAGCTACGAGGTCTGCACAAGGCAATAGCAAATATTTTGATATGCAACTTCATTCACTTGGAAGAAAGTATGGTTATGATATTTACTACCAAAATTATCAGGGTTATTATATTGTTGATTTAAAAAATATTGTGAATAATTTTATCAACGGGGTTGCCTTTGAAAGAAGAGATGATTTGAGGCTACAAAATATTTCGGCTAATTTTTTCTATGTTTTTAATTCGGAGAAGTTTTCTTATAGAGCGGCTTTTGTGCTTGACGAAAAACAGCTAAAGAATGCAGGTTCTTTTATTTTGACAAGTTCCCTGGGACATTTTCGGGCATCGGCAGACTCTAGTTTTATTCCTGATAGTAATGCTTTAGGCTTTGATAATGAAGCATTTTTCAAACAATCAGATTTTTACACTTTTTCAGCTACGCCAGGCTACGCCTATACATTTGTATCTCGCAAAGGGTTTTATTTGTCTTTAAGTGCATCAGGTTTGATTGGCATACAATACAACGAAAATAGAGCGGAGAATTCCTTTGATTCTGGTGTAGGTTATTTTTTAAAAGGAATAGGAAGAGGAGCTGTTGGCTATAATCATAAAAATTGGATTTTAGGTGTAACAGCCTCAGCAGATATACAAGGAATGAATACAAGATATGTGCAATATAGAACGAATAATTTAGATATATTAGCTTTTGTAGCTTACAGAATAAAAACAAAGTGGATGGAAGGACAGAAATCAGTGTTTGAACGCAAAAAGGGATAAACGCAAAAAACCTACATCTTTTTTGTAGGTTTGCATAAAAAAGCCCATCGCACCGCTCAACCACTTACCCTTGCTGTATATCTCAACCCTGGGGGAGTTCAGCAGGAGCTGGTCGTGGGCGGGTACAAAGGTACAAAAAGAATTTATTTTACCAAAAAAAAACTCATTTTTTTCCCAATTTATTTTTTAGGGCAGTGATTTCGTCTCGCAGACGTGCTGCTTCCAAGAAATCTAAATCTTTGGCGGCTCTTTCCATAGCTTTTTGAGTTTCTTTAAGCACTTTTTCCAAATCTTTATCACTCATTGTATTTATGATAGGGTCTTTGAAAGGATTATTATCTGTATCCTCCACATAAAACTTTGTCATCTTTTTAGCATCAGCCACTCGGGTTTGTCCTAAAATCGCTTCCTTAGATTTGAGAACTGTGGTAGGAGTAATGCCATTTTTTTCATTGTAAAGGCTTTGTAGTTTTCTTCTTCTTTGTGTTTCGCTAATGGCTTTTTCCATAGATTGCGTGATTTTATCAGCATACATAATCACTTTCCCCTCAGAATTTCGGGCGGCTCTACCGATAGTTTGTATGAGTGAGCGTTCATCTCGCAGAAAACCTTCTTTATCAGCATCAATGATAGCTACTAAAGACACTTCGGGTAAATCGAGACCTTCACGTAATAAATTGACGCCAACCAAAACATCAAAAATGCCCAAGCGTAGTTCTCTCAAAATTTCAACCCTATCTAAAGCCTTAATTTCTGAATGAATATAACGCCCTTTTACACCTACTTTATCCAAATATTTGGAAAGTTCTTCTGCCATTCTTTTGGTAAGAGTAGTAACCAAAACCCTGCCTCCTTTAGCTGTAGTTTTATCTATTTCGCTAAGCAAATCATCTATTTGATGCAAACTGGGGCGTATAATTATCTCAGGGTCAAGCAAGCCTGTAGGTCTGATGACTTGCTCCACTACTACACCTTCGGAGTTTTGGAGCTCATATTTTTGGGGCGTTGCACTCACGAAAACTACTTGATTGATAAGACTTTCAAATTCATCGAATTTCAGTGGACGATTATCAAGAGCAGAGGGTAAGCGAAAGCCATACTCTACGAGAGCAGTCTTGCGAGAGCGGTCGCCTGCGTACATACCTCGTATTTGGGGGATAGTTACGTGGCTTTCATCTATAATGAGCAAAAAATCTTCAGGGAAATAGTCCAGCAAACAAAAAGGTCTTTCGCCTGCTTTTCGGTTATCAAAATATCTTGAGTAATTTTCTATGCCAGAGCAGTAGCCGAGTTCTCTCATCATCTCCAAATCAAATTCTGTTCTTTCTTTGAGGCGTGCTGCTTCCAAGTTTTTTCCTTCTCTTTCAAAAAGTTTGATATGGGCTACCAAATCGTCTTGAATAGCTTTAATAGCTGCTTGGAGAGTTTCTTGCCCTGTTACAAATAAATTGGCAGGGTAAATAGCAATTTGCTTCTCATCAGATTGTTTTTTTCCACTTTGAGGCTCTATGATTTGTATATTTTCAATTTCATCATCAAAAAAGAAAATCCGATAGGCAAAATCTGCGTAAGCAACAAAAATATCAACGGTATCGCCTTTTACTCTGAAATTACCTCTTTCAAAGTTAGCATCGCTGCGGCTATACAAAATATTGGTGAGGGCATACAAAAATTGGCTGCGGGGAATCCTTTGCCCTACTTTGAGATGAATTACATTCTTTCCAAACTCTTGTGGATTGGCAATACCATAAATGCAAGAAACAGAAGCAACTACCACTACATCACGTCTGCCAGAAAGCAGAGCAGAAGTTGCTCTAAGGCGTAATTTTTCTATCTCATCGTTAATGGCAAGGTCCTTTTCTATGTACGTATTGGTGCTGGGAATATAGGCTTCGGGTTGGTAGTAGTCGTAGTAAGAAATAAAATATTCTACGGAATTTTCGGGAAAAAACTGCAAAAACTCGCCATAAAGCTGGGCAGCTAAAGTTTTATTATGACTGAGAATAAGTGTAGGTTTTTGTACTTGAGTAATTACGTTTGCCATCGTAAAAGTTTTTCCGGAACCCGTAACACCTAAAAGCGTTTGAAATTGCTCCCCATTTTGTATGCCTTGTACCAATTTTTTAATGGCTTGGGGTTGGTCTCCGGTGGGTAAAAAATCACTATTTAGCTGAAACATAGTTTTTGGTATGAAAATGACACCCTAAATTTATTGATTTTTGTTTAGAATACGAATACTTTGCTGCTAATTATTTAGCTAAAGAATAAAACTTCTTTTGGCTTAGAATGAAAAATACGTATATTTGTGTTCAAAAAACATAAACACCTATGGCACGCAGAGGCAGAATGCAAGACTCTGAGGATAATATTGATAAAAAAAGGAAACTTTCTAAGTCTGGTTTTCAGAAGTTTTTTAGATTATTAGCTTATACCAAACCCTATCGTTCATTCTTTTTTTTAGGCTCTTTATTTTTAGTAATATCTACGCTCACCACTTTGGCTTTTCCTACGCTTTCAGGTAAAATTACTGATGTAGCGGCAGGTGATAAAAATTGGATACTCAAATCTGTTGGCGAGGTAGCTTTTGTTTTCTTCTTGATTTTATTATTGCAAGCTGTCGCTTCATTTTTCAGGGTATATTTATTTGCGATTGTTACTGAAAAAACAATGGCAGATTTGCGTTCGGGGCTGTACAATAAAATAATTACCTTGCCTATTAGTTTTTTTGAAAAAAACAGAGTGGGAGATTTGGTAAGTCGTATCAATACAGATGTTTCTCAATTAGAGTCGATGCTTTCCTTTGGTTTGGCAGAGCTTTTCAGGCAAGTGGCTGTGCTTTTGATAGGTATTAGCATTTTGCTTATCAAGTACACAGAATTGGCTTTAGTAATGCTTGCTACTTTCCCCGTGATGATTATTGTAGCTATTTTATTTGGTAAATTTATCCGAAAGTTATCCAAAAAAGCTCAAGATGAGTTGGCTCAAGCCAATACAATTGTAGAGGAAACCTTTCAAGCTATACAAGTAGTGAAAGTTTTTACTAATGAGCTTCTGGAGCAAAATCGCTACAGAAATAAAATAGATGCTTTGGTGAAAATAGCTCTGAAAACGTCCGTATTCAGAGGGGCTTTTGTTTCTTTTTTGATATTTGCTTT
>JANRLU010000117.1:0-9234 GCA_033762275.1 Thermonemataceae bacterium
CTTCTTGAAAAGTTCTAAAGCAGCCTCTAAGCTAAAATTATTTCCTGCAAAATCAGGTTTTTCTTGTTTTTCTTTTTGGGCGAAGGTATATGACATTGTTCCCAACAAGGTCAGTATACTAAAAATAGCTCTTTTCATACAAATTATTATCTAAGTTGTGTAGCTTTGATGTCTATCTGATAAAAAGGTTTAAAGTTGTCATAAAAAAACCTCTGTATTTATCAGAGGCTTTTTCTATTTACTTTTTAAGATTTTTATTATTATTCTGCTGCTTTTTTTGCAGTTCTTTTTGCTTGGTTTCTAATTTTTCTTGCTGAGCTTTCAAAGCTTCCTCTAAGCGTTGTTGGAAGCCACTTTTCTTTTTATCCTTATTTTTAACTTTATTTTTCTCCAAAATAGCTTTTATTTTTTCTTCGTTTACAAAACGCTTGATACCTATTTGTTGGAGAATAGACGAAATATTAGAAATAAAATAATAGTAACTCAGACCTGCAGGATAAGAGTTGAGCATAAACATAAAAACAAGTGGCATCACATAACCCACGACCTTCATAGAGGCTTCAGCAGTAGAATTCTGATTGCTGAACCAAGTATAAACAATCGTAGAGGCGGTCATCAGGATTGTAAATAAACTTACGTGGCTACCGTAAAAGGGAATATTGAAAGGTAAATTCAAAATGGAATCATAGGTGGAGAGGTCATCAGCCCAAAAGAGGCTCTCTTGTCGTAGTTCTATGGCATTAGGGAAATACTGAAACATGGCAATTAGAATAGGCATTTGTAAAAGCATCGGTACCATACTCGCTAAAGGATTGATACCTACTTGTCTGAAAAGCTCCATCTGTTCTTGTTGCATTTTTTGCATATCTCCGCCTGTGCGAACTTTTATTTCATCTATTTCGGGCTTCAATACTTTCATTTTAGCCATTCCCAAGTAAGATTTGTAAGAAAGTGGGAATAGAATAAGACGTAAGATAATCACAAGAACAATGATAATTAGACCATAAGAACCCAAATTTTTGAGAACATCTAATATGGGAATCACCAAAAACTTATTAACCCAACCAAAAATCCCCCAGCCTAAACCTACATTTCGGCTAAAATCATTATCAAATTTTTTAAGAATATCATATTTGTTTGGTCCGAGATAGAATTTAAACGTACTTTGTCCTTTTTGCAAGTTATCGCTGTTGGTGCTTAGCTTTGCTTCATAAGATTTTACTACATCTTGGTCTTTTTCGTTAGCGGTAGTTTTTAGGGCTGCTTTTGTGAAAGTGTTTTTTTCAGTTGCAAAAATTGAAGCAATGAAAAATTGCTGCCTAAATGCTACCCATTGTAGCGGCTCTGCAATCGTTTCTTCTTGTTTTTCTCCACTTTCAGAAAGATAATCGTAACCATCTTCTTGAGCGTAATAGGCTATCGTTGATTTTATCCTGCTGGGAGTAGCATCTTTTTCGGTACGTGGCATATCCGCATTCCAAAGTAAAGTGGCTTCCTCTTTGCTAAGTTCAAAACCATTTACCTTTATTTTGTAGTCTAATTCAAAACTATTGGGCAGAAGGGTATAACTTTGTTCTACTTCTTTTCCGTTGGCTTTCGCTTTCAAAATAAGCGTATTAGCTTTTAATGTTCCTTCATAAAAAATTCCATATAAGTCTATTTTGCCTTGTTTGGTAGGCAAAATATAGCTCATTTGGCTAAAACTTTCATCTAAAAGCAAAAGCGGCTTTTTGTCATAGGTCTGATAACCTTTGAGCAAGACTTGTTTTATTTTTCCTCCTTTGGTGTTAAAGGTAATTTTAAGATTTTCATTTTCTAATACAAAATCTTGCGATTTACCTGATAAAAATTCTGGCTCATAAGCCTTGCTATCTGTTGGAATTTGCTGTTGTTTATTTTCTTTATTTTTGCTTATTTCTATTTTTTTAGGCTCTTTTTCTTTTGTATCTGAAGGCGGAGAGGCAAAAAAGAAAAAGTATACAAAAATCATTGCCGAAATAAGTACCATTCCTATCGCTTGGTTTCTATCCATAGTGAGTTTTTAGTTTGTATAATTTTAGGAACGCAAAGATAACAAGAAAATTGATTAGATATAGTAAAAAACTTATTAAGGATTTATTTTGAGAAAAAATTTGCTTTTTCAGGCGTATTTTATTAGTATTGATTAGATTTTGAAAAGCATTACCTTTATGAAACTATCTTTTTTACTTATTTTATTCTTTTGTAGTTGGGTAGTGATTGCCCAACGACCTGCAAAAATCATTGAGCAGCCCGCTAATATCACTGTTTCTAAGCAGTATCGCCTCAATTCTTCTTACAGGGAAGTCAATATGAGTATCACGCCTGATGGTCGTTATTTGTTTTTTATGTCTTCGCGTGGTGAAGTGCCTTGGGCTACCCCCAATTATACTACTTACAAAGGGCATTCGGAATATGATGGGGATATTTGGTACTCCGAAAGAATAGGAAAAGACTGGCAAGCCCCTAAAGTTTTAGACCAAAACATCAACACGCGTGCGGGAGAGGACGAACCTAATATTTCCCCTGATGGACAGACTGTGTATTTTCAAAGTTGGCACGACGCCGATGGTAAAAGTTGGCGTACAGATGGAGGTCCCTACTATAAAGTGAGTAGGAATGGCAATTATTGGGGTACAAAAATAGGCTTAGGAAGCGGCATCAATGACTTTTTTGTAGAAAAAGGATTTGCTACAGATGGAATGAGCCTTTCTCCTGATGGCAAAACCTTCGTAGTAGCTTGCGGAAGCGACTATGATGGAGCTATGGACTTGTATATCAGTTACTTTAAAAATGGAGTCTGGACTTATCCCCAAAAAATGACTATCAGTACGCCTGGTGATGAGCGTTCTCCTTTTATTGCTGCAGATGGTGAAACGCTTTACTTTGCTTCTGAAGGCTATCAGGGTTCTGGAGGCTTAGATATTTTTAAAGTTTCTTTAAATGAAGCCCGAACAACTGCCTTCCCGGCCGTTTATAATATTGGTGCTCCTTTCAATACTTCACGTCACGATTACGGCTTTATGATTACCTCAGATGGCAAAGAAGTGTATTTTATTCGTGATGGAGATATTTATTTCGCTGATGTAAAAAAATCTCCCAAAGAAATGAAGCCAAATAAAACTTTGGTTATCAAAGGTGTCGTAAGGAATGCAAAAACAAAAGCTCCGCTAAATAGACGTATCACATTTAAGAATACAGGCGGCAAAAGACAAGAAGTTTGGAGTAATGTGTACAGTGGTGAGTACATCATTGTTATCAATAATCCAGATAATAACTACCAAGAAAGTGTTTTAAAAGATACCAAGTTCAAAGGTTTTGATAAGAGTATTGTTGTTGGTGAGGAGAGTATTCTTACCATAGATATAGATTTAGAACCCATAGAGAGCCAAGTGGATATTGCTCTTCGTAAGAAAAAAGAAGAAGAAAGGCTACGTAAGTTGGAGGAAATTCGTATCAAAAAGGAACAAGAAAGACTTAAGAAACTAAAACTTCAACAAGAATTACTTAGAAACCAAGAAGCGGCTTGTAGAATGTAGTTTGCAATTTTCTCCGATTTATCTTTTGTTTCTTGAAAAAGAATTTCTAACTTGCAGCCCAAAATTGAAAATACGATGACAAAAATAAAAAAGTTTGAGAAAAAAGAAGCTGAAAAAGCAAAAACACAAGAGGAAATTAGCTTTACAGTAGTAGAAGCAAGTAATGCTTTGGAGAATCCACAGGCTGTTTTAGGAGAAGGGGAGGAGTTTTTTAAGAAAAATCAGAAATGGTTTATTGTTGGTTTTTCGGCTTTGGCTTTATCAATAGGTGGGTATTTTGGCTTTAAGTATTTCCAGACAGAACAAAATAACGAAGCGGCAGGTAAATTGTATCCTGCGGAGTATTTTCTCCAAGCGGATTCTCTTGGTAAGGTACTCAAAGGAGAGGGAAAGTATTGGTCTGCTAAAAAAGTAGCTGATGAGTATGGTATCAGCCAGACAGCCAAGCTCGGACGTTTGTACACAGGAATTGCTTTGATGAAAGAAAATAAGTTCAAAGAAGCTGTTGCACAGTTGGAACAATTCAGCTCTGACGATATGCTCGTACAAGCAAGAGCTTATAGCCTTTTAGGAGATGCCTATATGGAGCTTAATAAATTAGATGATGCTATTAAAAATTACAGAAAAGCCTCTAATTATTATCCTAACCAATTCTTTACACCCGTATATTTAATGAAATTAGCCTTAGCTTATGAACTCAAAAATGACAAAAAAGCTGCTATTGGTGTATACGATGAGATATTAAAAGATTATTACAATAGTGCGGAGCGTAATAATGCACAAAAATATAAAGCTCGTTTAGAAGCTCAATAAATACAAAAAAGAGGCTTTTGCCTCTTTTTTATATATTTATTTTTCTCATATCTAAGGTAATTCCTGTTGTTTTATTGTTTTTATCGGTAATCGTGTGAATATTTGTATCATAGAAATCTTCTAAAAAGGCAAGATTTAGGTGCTGCTTCTCTCCGTTGGTAATAGTTTTTGAGAGTATTTTTTTCCATTCTTCCCACTCAGAAGGGCTGAAAAGTTTATCCAAACTATCACCTATTTGTAAGTTGTATTTTTTCTTTTCATTTACTAATTTATTCAAAGTCTCATTAAAGTTAACTAAATGATATTCTAAATCAACAGCAAACACACAATCTTCTAAATTATTGATTAAAGCTCTCAAATTAGCTTCTTTGCTTTCCATATCTTGCTGCATTTGTACTAATTGTGCTTGTGTTTTCTTTATCTCAGTAATATCTTTGGCAAAAACGGTTACCCCTTGTACATGGTCATTATCATCTAAAATAGGATTATAAGTAACCAATAAGATAATTTCCTCACCTTTTGAACTGATGTAACTTTCTTCTACTTTTATTTTTTCACCACTCAAAGCCTTATCATAAGGGTCTTTTAGTTTACTATAACTTCTTTCAGGGAAGGTATCTAAGATGTTGGTTCCGACCTCTATATCTCTACCCATTTGAGAGAAAACTTGTTTTATATTTTGGTTGGCAATCGTTACGAAGTAATGCTTATCTATGGCTAAGATACGTTCATCTGTGTTATTGATGAGGGCTAACAAGTTTTCTTCTTGTGCTTTTGTTTTCTTCTGGGCTTCCAAAATTTGCCTTTCAGTTTCTTTACGTTTGGTAATATCATTGGCTATAAAAAAGATTTTAGTTGTGTTACCATTCAAATCAAAAATAGGGTTAAAACTCCCTTCCAGCCATATTTTTTGCCCCTCTTTATCAAAATATTGAAACTCGCCAAATTGATACTTTCCTCCCTTGAGTTGCCTCCACATCACTTTATACTCATCATCTTCGTTCTCAGACATCAGCAAAAGTATATTGTAATGCTGGCTAAGCAATTCATCTTTCCTATACCCCAATATTTCTAAGGCAGGCTGATTAGCATCTCCTATAATTCCTTGTAAATCAAACTCTATCAACACAGATGAACGTTCAAGAGCTTCTGTTTTGCCTTGATAATCAATCACTTTCTTTTTCTCTTCAGTTACATCAAAAGCTAAGCAAGTTACTTTGTAAAACTCTGTTCGCTCATTATCTTTTGGGATAGGTACATAAGTAGCTCTCAACCAGATTTCTATACCGTCACGTGTTACCCTTTTATATTCTCCAATTTGTGTTTTGCCTTGCTTCAAATTATCCCAAAAACGCAAATATTGCTCACTATAAGAGCTTTGTGTGTCTAAGAGATTTCTATGGTTTTTTCCCATGATTTCTGTGAGCTTGTATCTAAATTTATCTAAAAACTGACTATTAGCATTGATAAGTCTTCCCTCCATATCATACTCAGCTTCTAAGAGTGTAGATGCAATGGCATAAGACTGTGCCCTTAGCTGCTCTGCATTCTTTTTCATATCTTCTTGGGCAGCCTGCAACTGTAATACGCTCTTTCTCATATTTTCTTCTTGCAAACTGATTTGTAGGTTGGCTTTACTTTGCTCTTCCAAAAGTATGCGAGTTTTTTCATTTACTTTTGTGTTAGAAATAGTAGAAGCAATATTATTGGCTAAACGCTCTAAAAAGTCTATTTTATATTGTTCAAATTGCTTAAAGGCATTCAGTTCTATTAGACCTACTAATTTTTCGTTGAGTTTAAGTGGAATAATAATAATACTTTTAGGGGTAGCTCCTCCCAAGCCAGAAGTTATATCTGCGTATTCTTCAGGAACTTCCTGCAAAAGCAAGGTGTCTTTATCTATAAGTACTTGCCCTATTACGCCCTCGTGAGCATAAATTTTTTGCTTGATAAACTTCTGTTTTCCAAAAGCATAAGCGGCTATAAGTTCGGCGAAAGGCTCTCTTTCAGCCTCATCATTGATGATATAAAAACCTCCTTGTACGGCTTCTATATAACGAATTAAATTTTCTAAAATACTATAAGACAATGCTTTGAGGTCATCATTATTTTGACGAAGTATATCCACAAATTTTGTAATACCAGTATTTATCCACTTCTGATTTTCTTCACTTTGGGCTACGTTAATCATACGCTCACGCATATCCAACAAGGCTCCTGCCAAACTTTCTTTCTCTAAAGAAGCCTGATTTTCAATACCTTTATAGCTTGCATCTAAGTTGCCGCTTCCTATCTCCTGAATAAAATTTGTTGCATTTTCTAGCGTAGCCACCATCTTATTGATAGCTTTCACCACAGAACCTACCTCGTTATTAAATTCATAATTGATAGGCTCGCTACTATAGCCTTCTGCAATATCGGCAGCGGCATAGGCTATCAAGTTGAGTGGTTTGAGCACAATATCTTTGATAACAAAAAAGGCGGCTATAATCGCCCCAATATTGATAAAAGTGAGAATTAAAATAATTAAGTCAGCGTTCTGACGCCTTTCGTCCAATACTTCCAGAAACTCTCGGACAAGTTGTTGGTCAGCAGAAAGAACATCATTAGAGGTACTACTCAGAAACTCTATGGCTTTTAATATTTTGGGGTTGATGATTTGCTTTTCTTCGGCTTCCAAGTTTTGTAGGGCTTCCAAATCTGTTTCAATATTTATCCCCTTCACATCTTTATCAGTACGTATCGTAATGTAGATGGGTTCTGCTACGATAATACCAGCTTGCTCTTGATAGGTTTTCCATACCGCTTCTACTTTTTTGATAATTGGCAAAATAGCCTCATCAGCCTTCTCCGTAATAGCTATTTCTTGCTTATCTACAACTACATTTCCTCCATCACGCAAAGCTCTCAAGATACGAGCGTGCTCATTGATATGCTCTCTGAGTAAAACTTTTAGGTTTTCGTTGCCTTTGCTTACCTTCAAAGCATCTATCAAAATAAGTTGGGAGTTTGTACGATTTTTACCCGCAATATTTACCAAGTACTGCCCTTGCTCTATAGCATTGAAAAAGTAGCTTGTAAGTATATAATTAAGGACAAGTATCACGAGAAATATACCCAAAATCAAAAACAAGCTATTTCGGATAATAGGATTATTTTGCTTTTTCATATTTATCAAGGTTCTAAGTGTATATCTACTTTTGTCAGAGAGTCGGCAAATTTTTCCTGAGGCAAATTAAGCCAATTAAGGGCGTTGATGCCAAAAAGTTTTGCCTTAAGTTCTTGTGTAATTTCAGGCATTGACTCTATGAGTTTTCCAGGCTCTAACTCCCCCAAAGGATAAGGATAATCTGTGCCAAGTGCTATTTTATCTTCGCCAATGATTTCTATTAAAAGTTTCATAGAGTTGGACTCGTGCACTAAAGAATCCACGTAAAATTTACCCAAATATTCTTTGGGATGGACGTTATTATCTACGGCACACAAATCAGGACGAACCTCAAATCCGTGAGCTATACGCCCAAAAGTAGCTGGAAAAGAACCGCCTCCGTGAGCAAAAGCAACTCGCAAGCGTGGCAAACGTTCAAAAACACCCCCAAAAATCATAGAGGCGATTGCCAAAGAGGTTTCTGCAGGCATTCCTACCAGCCAAGGTAACCAATATTTAGGCATTTTTTCTTTGCCTATCATATCCCAAGGATGCACAAAAACAGCCGCTCCCAACTCCTCTGCCGCCTGAAAAAAGGGGAATAAAACCTCATCGGATAAATTCCAATTATTGATATGAGAACCTATTTGCACGCCTACTAAGCCTATTTTCATACAACGCTCCAATTCCTGAATAGCTAATTTAGGCTCTTGCAAAGGCACAGTTCCTAAGCCTATAAAACGCTTGGGATAGGTATGCACAATCTGGGCGATGTGGTCATTGAGAAACATAGAAAGGTCTAAGGCGTCAAAGGCACTTGCCCAGTAGCTAAACATCACTGGCACGGTAGAAAGTACCTGAACATTTACTTTATGCAAATCACATTCTTGCATACGCACTTGAGGATCCCAGTTGTTGGCGTAAATCTCTCTGAAAAACTTACCATCAATCATCATTCTCGCACAGCCTGGCTTGTGGTGGTCTAAATTTACAAAACCTGTATAACCATATTTTTTTTTGAAATCGGGCAGGTGCTCAGGAAGAATGTGGGTATGAATATCTATTTTTAGGCACATAAAGCTGCTTAGGATAAATTATGTGCTAAAATACGATTTTTATGTAATAAATGAAAAATATCGTGAAAAATATAGACAAAGGAAACAAAACCCCTCCGAATTTGGAGGGGGAAAGGGTTACCTCATTGTATAAGAGGTTATTCTCACTTGGTGAATACGAGCTTTACCAATATCAGGTAATATTTCCACTACATACAAATTCTTGTTTTTCTGAAAATTAACCCAATAATTACCTTGCTCAAACTCATTTTTACCTTGCAACAAATTTACTATTTCTTGTATGTTTTTTACATTGTAGTTTCCTAACTCGTTTAGGTTAATTTCTCTATAGTTACGTTTATCATAGGTGGTGAGTTCCAAGTATGTATCTCCTAAAAGGTAATATGCATATATGTATACTGCCTCACGAATACTTTCATCTAAATTGTTATTTGTAATATGCCAACCAAGATTCTCATATTTCCACTGAGAGTCATCTACTAACCTTCCATCAAAACGCAGATAGAGAGCTTCATTTGTTGTTTGTGCTTTTGTAATTTGGCTAAGAGCAAAAAATAGCAAGCTTAGGACTAATACTTTTTTCATATTTTTATTTTCAAGCTAAGCAAATCTATAACAAAATTACTAAAAACAAAACCCC
>JANRLU010000118.1:0-7913 GCA_033762275.1 Thermonemataceae bacterium
TTGGTGAAAATATACAGCAAGGTCTATTAGGCTCACAACCAGAAATATACTACGACAAAACCTACAAATATAAGTGTAAGAAATGCGGACACCGTAAAAAAGAAAAATACAGCGGGTTTTGGCAACGTTATACCGACTCCAATAGATAAAATTACATACGAATAGTTTTTTTAGGTTCTACGGTTATTTCAGAACCTTCAGCAAGCATCACTGAAGCAGGCTTTTGTTGGTTAAGGAAGGCAAATTTCTCGCCGTAAAGTTGCCCAAAATCTACCTTAATATCATAATTAAGCACCTCGTAAGCCAGCCAGCGAGGGTGCGTAACTTGGTATTCATTAGTCTTTTTACTATTTGTTTGGGCGTAACCCCAATAATGCTCTGTGATAAACTCCGTATCGCTACCTGTAAGAATAGGCTTGGCAACATTTTCTGTTTCTACGGCAAAGCGATACCAACTATTTTTATGTTGCCAATCATAGCTAATTTTTAGTTTATTTTCCAAATGTTGCCACTCATGTTTCATTGGCATTGTTTGGTAATGCTCTTTGTATAAGGTATTGGCTACCCAAGTTATAGCAGGTTTGGGAACAATCTCTTTTATAAAAACTACCCCTCTTTTTACTACTGTATTTTCTTCCCGTTTTACATAAAATCTCAAGTTCACTTCCTCAAAATTGATGTGAAAGGGTATTTTTACGCCTAAAACTTTCGTATTCATAAACATAAAACCTACTAAACTAACGTAGTTTTTCCCTTGCCATGTATCAAGCCTTGTACCATAAGGTACAAACTCTTGCAAAACCTCTGAGGATACCTCATAGTTAGCAATCGCTAATTTTCGCCACTCTGCTTTCAAAAAACTCATAAAACTGTACGACTTTACTCTCAAATCTAAGAAAATTGTGAGATATTATTGGAAAACAAGCATATTTTTCTTTATATTTGCTTACCTAATCTTTACAATTATGCAAAAAAAATGGGAAAATTTAACAGTAGAGTGGCTATGGGATAGTGGAGCTATTCGTTGCGACTTACCTTCTGGTGAGATTATCAAGAGAAGTGGCTCCTACGAGGAAGTTGTAAAAGTACTCAACGAGTTTGGCGAGCAAGGCTGGGAAGTAGCCGCTTGTGTGAGTAACGCAAATTGGCTCTTTTGGACGCTAAAGAGAGAGATTTTTGCCCGCTAAACTTATATACTCGTTCAACGACTAAACAATGTAGCTACTTGTACTGCTTCAGCTTCTTTGCCTTGTGGTACAGGTAGGTCTATATTAAAATACTGCCTACCGTGTCTGGCTTTCGCTGAGTATATAATTTCTAAGATGTTTTTTTCTGGAATATACTTGAATTTTTCTAAGCGTGTTCCCCAAGTTTCCCAAATATGTAGCTCTCCGCTAAGCCACAAAACTTTTTCACTAAGTATTGCTTCCCCTTGTCTATTTTTAAGTTTATTATAGGATTGATATGTACCAACATAAGCCGCTATAAACACCAAAAACCAAACAACAGCCATAATAACAGCAGTTATCAAAGCTCCCTCACTAAAATTCGTAGCAAATAATAAAATCCCCACTACTATTACCATCACAACTGTGATAATAATAAAGGTTGCTTTATTCTTTGTTTTTTTTGCTTTCAAAGCATTTTCATTGTATTCTCTCCAAGTCTTTTCATCATATTTCCAATGTAGCAAAATATTTTTTCCAGCAATCAGTTCGTCAAGAATTTTAGCTCTTTTTCTGAAAAGAAAATATACAAAAAAAGATGTTATTCCAAATAACAAGCCAACCATTATCATTGCCCCGCCATAAGCCGCTATATCAATATCCTCGTTGATGAAGGGAAGTACCACTGCGACAAAAGCTACCAAGCTGATAAACATACTAATACGAGCAATTACCCATTGGTTATTTTTAATATTAGAAAATTTTAGGGTTATGCTGGTGTTTTTTTCCAAAGACAAAGGTTTGAGACCCTGATGATTGGATTCAGTTATATCAAACCCGTCACCCTCATTAGGTTCATCAACTTTCACAGAAGTACCACATTTAGGGCAAAACTTCATTTCTTCGCTGAGTTCGTAACCACATTCATAACAAAATGGAGGCATAAGGATTACTTTTTATAGTGTTCTGCGAAGATAAACATAATTTTTTGTCAAATAAATGAAAGTTATCAAAGTAAAAACTAACGATAGTCATTGATTCTACCTACAAGATATTAGTATCTTGCGAACATACCTAAATAATCAATGCAATATGAAAGAAAAGAAAAAACACATCAATGAGCTACATTTCGAGCATAAATTGTGGCAGTCTGAAGCTAATTTTTTTACTGATGAGTTAAAAATTTATCAAAACAGATTAGAGGAAATCGCAACTAAAAATACGGGCGATGAAATTTCTAAGAAAATCAGCCATTTTCAGAATCAATTTATCATTCAGAAGGAACAATTAGATATTCTAAACCATGAAATTAAAGTCCATGAGCAATATCTTTCAGGAGTAGCCCAAGAAAATACAAACTCTGTAGACCATAAGTTATTTGATAATCATGGAGAGTTGGAAGATAAAGCAAATACTTTTAGGAAGTTATATGCAGAACTAAAACAAGAGTTTATGACTTTTTTGGCTCAATCAATGTAAAAAAAGAGGTCTAAAGACCTCTTTTTTATTTCACTACAATTTTAGTTTGATATATCTTGGAAGAACCCCGCACACGAGCCACATACACACCACTTACCCTCAACTCCCTGATTATCAATTCGCCCACGCCATTGGTATCTGTTTCCAAAATGCCCCTATATACCTCTCTACCCAAAGCATCTACTATTTCTACCTGATACTTCTCCTCTAAAGGAGAACGTAATACCAAAAATACTAAGCCACTCTCGCTCGGGTTAGGTACTGCCTGTAAGCCCTCAAATACCTCCAAACCCATATTCACCGCTTCTATCTGAGAATACGCCAAACCACCTTTATCATCTCGCCGTTTTAAACGATAATATGAAACCTGACCCAAATAAGGTGATTTATCTACATAACTATAACTACTTGAACCATTAGACTTTACTTCTGCTATCGCCTCAAAAACTCTTCCATCTGACGAACGCTCCAATGTATAGTACTCATCAATCACCGATTTTGCTAAAGACCATTCCAGTAATACCACTGAACGCTTCCCTAAAGCACGGAAACTCAGCAAATTCACAGGCAAAGGCTTCAACTCACGGCTAATCACAAAGGGTGAAAAATCTCGCAAGCCTGTAGCTGTTACACTGCCTATTCCGCTTGTTACACCAGGACTGCCACTCGAATAAGGTGCTTCCCAATCTGAGCCATTCCAATGTTGAACCGCTAAATTATCAGTTTGTGAAGATGCTATCGTATTCTCCACCCCTCTATATCTAAATGTTATATCTGCTCCCGGGGCAGGAAGAGGATTCACCGTTGAGCTAATATCCCACCATCTATCTATCACGTCATTCTCTGCCGTTGCCCCACTTATACCTACCATATTACTCACGCCTGTTGTCCAAGGTGTGTTATCTGTTGCTAAAGTTGCCCTCGTAGATAAACATATTACAGAACTTGCATTAGTCTGTTTGTTGAAAGTTACAGGAATATACTCCGTAACTGATACCCCAAAAGGAAACACAAAAGCTCCTGTTGTACTACCCATATTCCAGCAAATACGACTGTTATTAGTAGCACTATTGGTTTCACTACGTATGAATGAAGTATTATTCCGTACAATCGCTCCCAAAGAACTATTATCCAGACCAAGACTATTGTTATTCAAGTTAAGTTCCCCATTCTCCAAAGTAAGTACATTATCTACAAATATGCTACTTTGTAAATTTACCACACTGCCTACTTTATCTATCAATAAATTACCAAAAGAGCCTGCACCAGTTATCAAGATATTGGCGTCTGTGGGCGTAGCATTGTGAAGCATTCGCACCGTACTATTACTTGCTGCCACTAATGCACCCTCTTGCAAATAATCTCCATGTACATCTAAGCCAAAACCTGAATTGATAGTAAGTGTAGCTCCCAAAGCTACTTGAAGGTTCTTACATTCTGCTCCAGCAGCATTCACAATAGGAAAATTTATAACCCCTCCACCTGGTATTATCGCGTCTGTTAAATCTGTTGGTATGGAAGGACACCAATTAAAAGGATTAAACCAATCACTATCTACTGAACCAGTCCAGATAGAGGTAGTAGCTGAGCCAAGAGAAAACCCTATACTGATTTGCCCATAAGATGTGCTCGTTGTTTCCTGTGTAACCAATTCTACGGTAGAACTTGCATCTAAAAGCCCTGACCAAACGTTAGAACTATACCCTCCTATAGTACTGCTTGATACCAATATACCATTGACATAAAGATGATATCTTTCGTCTCTACCTACACTTATATTATAGTTTCCACAAGGGAAATTTGTTCTTCTCCAAGAGACAGAATGATTATCATTATTTACCGTACAACCGCTATATGCTGCAGAACCATCGCCCAAAGCCAAAGCATTTGTCGGATTCGTAGATGTATTCCATCTAGTATTAGAATTAAAACTCAATGATTTTTCCGTATAATAGCCTCTATACACTGCCGCTGCAGGATTGGTAAGCAATAAACCATTGTAACTATGAGCTATCCACTCACCATCGCCATACTCCGTGCCTGTCAGTGGGGGAGCTCCCTTAGGAACTACTGTAACCGTTACTGTTGCACTTATAGTTGCACAATTATTATTCCCTTCTACTCTGTAGGTAGTTGTGGTAGTAGGACTAAGTACCAGAGAAGCCCCTGTACCAACCAGCGTACCACCCACAGCAGCATCATACCACTCATAGGTATTGGCTCCTGTACCTATCAACGTGGTATTTTCACCTACACAAATAGTTGTGGCAAAAGCATTTGCCGCTGTTGAAGGCAAAGGGTCTACGGTAATTTGTACATCTTGATTTATTGAGCAAGAGGTTAAGGGGTCTGTAAAGGTAACTCTAATCGTTGCAGGGTTGGGCGTAGGCGTAGCATTAGCCGTAACAGTAGCATTGCTTCCACTTGGCGTAATGGTGAAGTCTCCTACGGAACCTGTAGTCTGAGAAAAACTCACATTAGCACTACCCACATTGCTATTAAAAGACCCATCAGTATTATATAGAACAGCTATGGGCAAAACAGCAGTTGTGATATTGGTTGACGAAGTTTCGCAGATTGTAACAGAAGTAGGAGAAGTAACAGGAGGAATAATTGTAGCTGTAATATCTGTTATATCTACGATTAACCTTGAACTCCCACCACCCTCTATTGCTCTTACCTCTACGGTAGAAACAGGTCCTAAAAAACCTTCCCAAGCAGTTACTACGGTATTGTTTGCTGTTGTTCTTTGCCAAACTTGTGTTCCATTGATAAAAATATATGCTCTATCATCATTTTGACGCATCGTGATACGATAATAACCACAAGTAAAGTTAGTCCTACGATAAGCATAAGAATGATTATCTATAGGAATATTACAGCTTACAGCACTTGTATAAGCAGCCCCAGAAGTTGCATTTGCATCTGAAGGAGCTAAAGCTTGTGCCCATCTTGTTGTTGTATTAAAGCTTAAATTGGTTTCTGTATAATAACCAAAGTATCTGTTTAAAGAAAAGTCTGTATTTGTACCTTGATAACAAGCTACAAACCACTCAGCACTGCCAAAAGTACCTGGGTCAGCAGGATTGGCTACTACGTTTACGGTAACTGTTTGTGTGGAAGTACTACAGCCATCGCTGCCCTCTACCCGATAAGTAGTGGTGGTTGTGGGAGATACAGTTACAGATGCCGTTGTAGCGAATGATGTTGCTGATGCCCCTACAAACCACTTATAAGTTGTAGCCCCAGAAGCGGTTAATGTGGTTGGCTCTGCGGGGCAAGCCGTTATAGGTCCTACAGGAGAGATTACTACCACTGGAGCAGATGCAATCCCAACGTCAAAGTTAGCTGTAAATACACAACCATTGGTATGTGTGGCTGTGAGTGTATATATTCCTGCTGCACCAGGAGCCGTAGTAAGCGATGTTCCACTGGCATTAGTAACAAAACCAGCAGGTCCTGACCAAGAGAAATTATAATTAGCAGCCTGAGCGGGTATTCTAAAGTCTACAGTCAGACTTGACGTAGAATTAACAAGATTAATTGTACTTGTGGAAGTAGCACAGACAGGCAATACGGGTAATACAGCTATTGTTTCAGGAGTTAGAACAGTAAAAGTTGCTTGTAGGCGAGACTCTATATCAGGAATACTGCTATCAAATGTTCTAATCTCAACTTCTGAGTTAGCTCCAAGTATTCCTCGCCACCTATTATTTCTTGTTGCTCTACCTGTATTAGCAGCAACTAATACCCCATCTACATACATTTCGTATTTATCATAGTGGACAATATCTACTTGGTAATAAGCACAAGTAAAATTGGTTCTTTTGTAAGAAAAACTATGATTATCTACTGGAATGCTACAACCTACATAAGCCGCTCCACCTGTGGCATTAGCAAAAGATGGGGAGGACGTGATACCCCAACGAGTGCTTGTGTTAAAATTTAGGGACGTATGCGTATAAAACCCTCTGTAAGTAGGGCTTCCTGCGAAAATATCGCCATCATAGCCATATACAATCCATTCGCTGCTACCAAAAACCGTAGGATCTCCCGTAACGGTTGCCACTGTTATGATAGGCGTTGCAGTAGGGCTTGTAACTGCCGGGTCAGAGGACACTATTCTGACACGATACCCTGAGCCTGAAGGAGTACCTAAAGGAATAGTAGCTGTAATTGTACCTGCTCCTGTACTGATGAGTGTTCCAATATCTGTTGGGCTTGTAAAGTTACCCGCCACATCGGATAATTGTACGGTAAAATAATTTCCTGAATTAAAAGTTCCTGTTTTGGTAAATGTAACCGCGATGTTATCACCTGCACAAGTAGAGGTCGGACTCACGCCCGTTACAGTAATTGTTTGTGCTTTTGAAGTGTAAATTATACCATAAAAAAGAATTAGATAAAGTAAAACTTGTCTTTTCATAAAAAAAGTGTAAAATGTTCAATAATTTCATAGCATTCAAAAAAATAGTTTTCTATATTTTACATACATACGTCAGAAGACGAAAAAGTAACCCTCAATTATTACATTTTGTTTTTGTTTATTTTTTTCGTCTTGATAAGTCAAAATTATCACTTAAATATTACGTGAATATGAAGAGAAAATTAGCTTATTAAGCTAAGAAGCTTTCTTTTATATGGAATTTTTGTTTCTAAAAATTAGCGTTTCAGATAAGCTTTTTAGTTTTGAAGGCTATTACAATAAGTTCCTCTTTTCTTTTCACCAATAAATAAATTTGTCTACCTTCTTTTTTATCTAAAAAGTCATACAAATCGCCAAGCGAAAAATTACGAATAACCTTATCGTTGAGGGCGAGTACTTCATCACCTGCCTGCAAGCCAGCTTTGTAGGCTTCTGAAAGTGGGTGTACACTTGCTATGAAAACCTTTTTGGGCTCTATTTGCATAAGAAGCTCTATACCCGAGAAACCTATTTCAAAGTTATTTTTATACTTTTTTGAAGGTTTTAGCATACAACGTTGATGTGTATAATCTAAGGTAAGTACAAAACGCTCCAAAATTCCTATTCCAATGCTTCCTTGTTTATCCACTTTTTCATCTCGATAGGCTATGAGCAGCGTATCAGGGAAAGAACTGATAACTTGCTCCCAACAATAATTTTCTCCAATACATAGTTTAGAGATACGTCCTATTTTTCCAGAAACAATTCCGTTGATAGCCAAACCTAAACTGCTCTCTATAGTCTTATTGGGTAATTTGATTTGTTTTTGATGGTTCTCATCTAAAGAAAGCGAATGTCCCGCC
>JANRLU010000119.1:0-9173 GCA_033762275.1 Thermonemataceae bacterium
TGAGTACAAGTACAACCGCTAAGAAAAACTGGCTTGTGGATATGCTTACGAGCACACTCGGCAGGAAGCTAATTATGGCTCTCACGGGGCTATTCCTGATTTTATTTTTGATTGTTCATTTAATAGGTAACTTACAACTCCTTAAAGATGACGGGGGGAAGGCTTTTAATATGTACGCTGATTTTATGGGGCATAACCCATTTATTCAACTAATTTCCATTGGAAACTTCTTTTTCATAGCCCTACACATCAGTACAAGTATTCTACTCACGCTTCGCAATAAATCAGCTCGCCCAGTAAATTACGCCTACTCAAAAATGGAAAAAAGTAGTACTTGGGCTTCTCGCAATATGATGCTTTTAGGGACAATCGTGCTTATTTTCTTGGTTGTTCATTTGCAAGGCTTTTGGGCAAAATCAAAGTTCGGTATGCTTGCAGAAACAAGCATAGATGGGAAGAGCGTTCATAACCTTTATGAGGCAACACAGATTGCCTTTGCAGAACTTTGGATAGTGGCTTTATATGTGCTTTCTATGGCAGGTTTAGCTTTTCACTTGTTTCATGGATTTCAAAGTATTTTCCAAACATTGGGGTTAAATCACAAAAAATACAGAGCATTGGTTCATCATTTAGGAGTTGCTTTTGCAGCATTTGTTCCTACGGCTTATGCTGCTATTCCTGTTCTGATGTATCTGAAGCAAGAGGCTATTACACCAATGGCTATGGCTCTTATTGGAGGTTTATCGGCAGCCTTTTCTTTGGCTATCAAACCTCGTGCCGAACGTACCAGCAGTGAAGGTGGGGCAGGGTAATCCTCTTGTGTAAACAATTTTCTTATACAAAATTTTTCGTATAAAAGTATAAAACGCAAACCGAATTATGAAATTAGACTCTAAAATACCCAGCGGACCTTTAGCAGACAAATGGTCAAAACATAAATTTAATTTAAAACTTGTAAACCCAGCCAACAAACGCAAATATGAAGTTATTGTGGTTGGGACTGGCTTAGCAGGAGCTTCCGCTGCCGCAACTTTGGCGGAGCTTGGCTACAACGTAAAAGCTTTTTGTTTCCAAGATAGCCCCAGACGTGCTCACTCTATTGCCGCACAAGGAGGTATCAATGCTGCCAAAAACTACAAAAATGATGGTGATAGTATCTATCGCTTATTTTATGATACCATCAAAGGTGGAGACTATAGGGCAAGAGAAGCCAATGTACATCGCTTGGCAGAAGTTTCTGTAAATATCATTGACCAATGCGTAGCTCAAGGCGTACCCTTTGCACGCGAGTATGGCGGGCTGCTGGATAATCGTTCCTTTGGAGGAGCCCAAGTATCTCGTACTTTTTATGCCAAAGGGCAGACAGGTCAGCAGCTCTTATTAGGTGCTTATCAGGCTCTTAGCCGTCAGATAGCTACAGGAAAGGTGCAGATGTTTAATAGAACAGAGTTGATGGATATTGTTGTAGAAGATGATAAATGTAGAGGAATTATTACACGAAACCTCATCACTGGCGAAATAGAAAGTCATTCTGCCCATGCAGTACTCCTTTGTACTGGCGGTTATGGTAATGTATTTTATCTTTCTACAAATGCGATGGGGTCTAATGCTTCGGCTGCTTGGCGAGCACACAAAAAAGGAGCTTTATTTGCCAACCCTTGTTTTACGCAAATTCACCCCACTTGTATTCCCGTATCTGGTGAGTATCAGTCCAAACTAACCCTGATGTCAGAGTCTTTGCGTAATGATGGGCGTGTTTGGGTGCCTAAAAAGAAAGAAGATGCAGAAAAGATCCGTCAAGGGACGCTCTCTCCTAAGAATATCAAAGAGGAAGACAGAGATTATTTCTTGGAAAGAAAATATCCTTCTTTTGGTAACCTTGTTCCACGTGATGTTGCTTCCAGAAATGCAAAATATGTTTGTGATGAGGGAAGAGGGGTTGCCCCGACAGGCTTAGCCGTTTATCTTGATTTTGCAGACGCTATCAAACGCGATGGAAAAAACGTGATAGAAGCGAAATACGGGAATTTGTTTGATATGTATAAACAAATCACAGACCAAGACCCCTACGAAGTACCTATGATGATTTATCCTGCTGTACACTATACTATGGGCGGCTTGTGGGTAGACTACAATCTGATGACTAATATCCCTGGTTTGTATGCTTTAGGAGAAGCAAACTTCTCTGACCACGGAGCAAATCGTTTGGGGGCTTCTGCTCTTATGCAAGGTTTGGCAGACGGTTACTTTGTAATTCCTTATACTATAGGTGATTATCTGGCTACCATTGGGCATACTGATAAACTCTCAACAGAGCATCCCTCTTTCCAAAAAGCTAAAGAAGAAGTAAAAGGGCGTATCCAGAAGCTACTTTCTATCAATGGAAAACGCACCGTAGATGAGATTCATAGAGATTTGGGGAAACTAATGTGGGAGTATTGTGGTATGTCTCGTAGTGCGGAAGGACTCACTTATGCCAAAGGGAAAATACAAGAACTTAGAAAAGAGTTTTGGGAAAATGTAAAAGTAACAGGAGGAAACGAAGAGTTTAACCAAACACTTGAAAAAGCTTATAGAGTAGCTGATTTCTTGGAACTTGGTGAACTAATGGTTGATGATGCTTTGAACAGAAATGAGTCTTGTGGAGGGCACTTCCGTGAGGAGTACGAAATAGATGGCGAAGCTAAACGCGATGATGATAACTACGCTTATGTAGCTGCTTGGGAGTATAAAGGTGATAACCAACCCGAAGTTTTACACAAAGAAGAATTAGTTTTCGAAAATGTAAAACTTACACAAAGGAGCTATAAATAAACACAAATTTGAGGTTAAATTATTTAAGCTAAAAAATATTTAAAGATATGGCAGGCAATAGCAATCAAAAAATGAACTTGACGCTCAAAATTTGGCGTCAAAAAAGTAAAAATGATAAAGGCAGAATGATGGAATACAAAGTAGTAGCTTCCCCAGATATGTCTTTCTTAGAAATGCTTGATGTACTTAATGAAGACTTGCTTCGTAAAGGAGAGGATCCCATCGCTTTTGACCACGATTGTCGCGAAGGCATTTGTGGAATGTGTAGTTTGTATATCAACGGACAACCACACGGACCCAAACAAACAACCACTTGTCAGCTGCATATGCGTAGCTTCAAAGACGGGGACACCATATATATAGAGCCTTGGAGAGCTAAAGCATTTCCTGTCATCAAAGATTTGGCAGTAGATAGAGGTGCTTTTGATAGAATTATTCAGGCAGGAGGTTTTGTTTCAGTAAATACAGGGGTAACAGTAGACGCTAACGAAATATCTATTCCTAAAGATGTCGCTGGAGAAGCAATGGACGCTGCTACTTGTATAGGTTGCGGAGCTTGTGTGGCTTCTTGTAAAAATGCTTCTGCAATGCTCTTTGTTTCTGCAAAAATAGCTCATTTGGGTTTATTACCACAAGGGCAACCTGAAAGAGCCAGACGCGTACAAAAAATGATAGCTCAAATGGATGCTGAAGGTTTTGGTTCTTGTACTAATACAGGAGCTTGTGAGGCTCAGTGCCCCAAAGGAATTTCCATAAGAAATATCGCCAAAATGAATAAAGATTACTTCTTGGCAAAAGCAACTTCGGAGCAAATGATGTAAAAAAAGCTTCTTAACGAAAAAGCAGGGTACTAAGCCCTGCTTTTTTTATGCTAACAAAGTATTATTGTATACACCAAAAATCCTTTACTAAGAAAGATTTCTTATCATTCGCAACTGATTTTTAAGTGTTTTTATTTCGTTTTCTGCTTGTTTCACTTTATCATCAATAGAGTTTCTGAGGCTATCTATTTGTTTTGAACTTGCAAAAAAGCCTAAATTATTATTAAGTGTAGCTATTTCGTCCTCCAACTGAGTAATACGCTTTCTTATTTGTTGCTCTTTTTTGCCCAAATCTTTACTACCACCTTTTCCATTCAGAGCTGCCCATTTAAGTTCCAAAGATAAATCAAGCATGTCTTTCTGGTCTTGGCTTAGGTGAGTTGCTGTATCTACTAAACCTTTTAGAGCTTTATAGAATTTTTCCTTAATTTTTCCGATTTGCTTATGAGGTACGAAGCCAATAGTTTTCCATTCTGCAATAACTTGTTCAGCTAAAGAATCTAAATCCATATTTTGTAAATCTTCAGCAGAATACCCTTTCAACCTTTCACAAAGAGCATTTTTCTTTTCGTAATTATCTTTTTCTTCTTTATCTTTGGCGGAGAAGGTGCTGCGTCTTTTTTCAAAAAAGCTATCTAAAGTATTTCTGAAACGTTCAAAAATTTCTTCTTTTTTCTTTTCTGGCACAGCCCCTATGGCTTTCCATTGCTCTTGCAGCTTCTTCAGCTCCTCTGCAATGCTTTCCATTGTTTCGTCAGTGGCAGCTTCTACAAGAGCTTCAGCTTTTTGGCAGAGATTCGTTTTTTCTTGCAAGTTTTTATCTCTCATTTCGTCTAAACCCTTGAAAAACTCTGATTTATTCCGAAAAAAGACTTTAAAGCTGTCCCAAAATTTCTTAGTAACTTCTTTAGATTTCTCCAAGGGCATTTGTCCGATACTCTCCCATTCTTTTTGAAGGTCTAAAAGTTGCTGGGTGGCTTCTTGCCAATTTTTAATTTTTTCTCCCTGAAAACTCTCAAAACTTTGGGCTTTTTGGCAAAGAACTTCTTTTTTAGCAAGATTTTCGTTCATTTCAGTTTTCTGAACTTCCAAAAGCTCTTTTTTGCGTGTATAAAGGGCGTCAGAAGCATCTTTGAACCTTTTCCAAATTAGCTCTTGCTCTTCTTTATTGCCAACAGGACCAATATGTTTGAACTCTTCGTGCAGTTCGTTAAGTTGCTTAATAGCCTCCTTGATAGTCTCCAACTCCAAAAGTTTTTCAGCCTTTTCGCATATAAGTGTTTTTGCTTCAAGGTTTCTTTTACGGTCTAAATCTTTTAGTTCATTATATACTGTGAGCCTGCTGTAATACATTTCCATAAGGGCATTATAGCTTGCCCAAAGAGTTTTCGCATTAGCTTTAGGTACAGCCCCTATTTTTTTCCAATCTTGTTGGAGTTCTCTTACTTGTTTGTGAGTATTCTCGCCTTCTTCTTCTGCATGAATGAGATTACGTAGTTTATCTATAATTTCATTTTTTTCTGTAAGATTTTTTTTGAGGTTTTTTTCTATTTGCTCTTGCAAGGCTATTCTTTGTTTTCTGATAGCTCCAACTATCTGATAAAACTTTGTTTCAGAGGCTTCTTGCTTGTAGGTAAAACTATCTTCATCGCCTCCGCTTGCCAAAAACTTTTGTAAAGCCTCTTCTTTAGATAAAGCCACAAGGTTATCAAAGGCGGGCTTTAGCTGTTTGAAAGTTTTAAAAGCTTCATCTATTTCCTCTGGGTTAAGGTTTTTAGCCTGATATTTTTCTGCTACCGCCAAAAGTTGCTCTTTGGAGTAAGTAGAGTAATCTTCTTGGTGTTCCTCAGGTTCTGAAATATGGCTTTCAGATGCCGAATTCACCAATTCTTCTTGGTTACCGAGTACATTTTCGTCTTCTATCATAATTTTACAAGGAGTTTCCGAAATACAAAACAATAAATATCTTGCAAAGATAATTTTTTTTATCAAAAAAGATACGGCTGTTAAAAAAAACTTATGAAAAACAAATATTTTTTAGTGAGCATAGGTTTTCCATTTTTCTAGAACACACTGAAAATCTTCAGGTAATTGACTATCAAATTGCACAAAATTTTGATGTGTAGGGTGTATAAAACCTAAACTTTTGGCGTGTAGTGCCTGGCGAGGTAATAACTCAAAACAATTTTCCACAAATTTTTTGTAGGAACTACTTTGCGTACCACGCAATATTTTGTTTCCACCATAAGTTTCATCTCCAAATAAAGGATGCCCAATGGATTTGAAATGCACCCGAATTTGATGTGTTCTGCCTGTTTCTAAGTTACATTTTACCAAACTCACATACTTGAAACTTTCTATTACCTCATAGTGTGTAATAGCTTTTTTGGCAAAATCTGTATCAATGGGATAAACATCCATGATTTTTCTATCTTTATGGCTGCGAGCAATCGGAGCGTTGATAGTTCCTTTAGGATTTTTAGGTTCTCCCCAAACTAAGGCGTAGTAGGTGCGTTCTATGCTATGCTCAAAGAATTGTTTTCCCAGTGTATTTAAGGCTTTTTCGGACTTAGCGATTACCAGCAGCCCTGATGTATCTTTATCTATTCGGTGCACCAAACCTGGTCGCATCTCTCCAGACTCAAACTGCGGAAGGTTACGAAAATGATACAATAAAGCATTGACAAGCGTACCTTCCCAATTGCTATAAGCGGGATGCACTACCATTCCTGCCGATTTATTGACAATCACAAAATCTTCATCTTCATAGACAATATTGAGCGGTATATTTTCAGGAAGAATATCTTTATTACGTGGTGGATTGGGTAAATGAACTGTTATTACATCAAAAGGTTTTACTTTGTAGTTAGCTTTGATACATTTATCATTTACTTTTACCAAGCCTGCCTCTATGGCATTTTGCAGTCGGTTACGTGTAGCATTCTGGACTCTATCCACCAAAAACTTATCAATTCTTACAAAGCCTTGCCCTTTATCTGCTGTTATTCGGTAATGTTCGTAAAGTTCGTTACTATCATCATCTAATTCTTCTTCGTTCATTAACGTACAATTATGGTAAAGTTTTTTCTTGCAAATATACTAATCTATCAGAATTTTGTAGTTTCTTTTTAGAATCAACTTTATAGGGTAAAGTTGTGAGGGATAGGTGTATTACAAAATTTATCTTGAAAACAGTGTAAGTTTTAATATAGGGCAAGAATAAAAAAAGCTCTTTTAAAAGAGCTTTTTTTATTCTTGATGCAACCAAGCCTTTTTGGCTAAAAGTGTTTCCTTATCTTCTTCATTTTCTGGATCTGGTATGCAGCAATCTACAGGGCAAACGGCAGCACACTGCGGTTCTTCGTGGAAGCCCACACACTCCGTACACTTATCAGAAACGATATAATAAAACTCATCGGAAACGGGTTTTTGTTGGGCTTTTGCATCTATGGAACTGCCATCTTCCAACTCTACGGAAGAAAGTTTTGTTCCACCTGCCCAAGTCCATTTTACGCCACCTTCATAGATGGCATTATTGGGGCATTCGGGTTCGCAAGCACCACAATTGATGCACTCGTCGGTTATCATTATAGCCATAGCTTCAATGTTTTTTGTTTGTACTCATTAAATAACAAATTTAGCCTAAAAAAGTTCTTTAGGACAACTCTGTAAATCCATTTTAGAGTAACTTTTTTTGTACAGATTGAAGAGCTAAGTTTTCTAAGTGAAATATACACGCTTCCTCTTCGTTTGATTGTGTCCGTGAAAAGTTCTCTTCAAAACCAAAATGGTAACGTTTGTTATCTTCTTGAAAGTCGGGGGACATTTCTGCATCAAGGTTTTGTACAAAAAGGGTTATCCAACGAGTTATAGTATTCTCCTTTCCGCTTTTTCTGGAAAGGATATACAAGCCGTCAACAGCTCTGGTAAATGCCACATACAACAAATTGAGGTTTTCCAAGATACTTTTTTCATTATTTTTATCCTGAAATTTCTTGATTTTTTCAGCAGGATTATCTTTCATTCTGATAAGCAAGTGAGAAGGAAGTTGCTCTGGCTGTTGTATAGGGAAATCAAGCCCTTCACTATCTACCCAAATACTTTCGTAATATTTCGCTTTAGTTCCCCAATCAGCATAGGGCAGAATAACAATTGGATACTCTAAGCCTTTGGACTTATGAATCGTAGTAATCGTGATAGCATCAGCCTCTGGCATCTCTACGGCTATGCTGTCTTTCTTTTTGTTCCATTCAATAATAAAATCGTTAATGTGATTACTTTTAGTACGAGAAAACTCCATTGCCCAATCTTGTAACTTAAATACAAATTCTAAATTTTTCGGGTGTTTTTCTACCACTTTGAAAATGAAAATAAGCTCTGTTAGGAGGTCATATAATCCCAAAGATTGCAAGTAATTCCAAGAAATATCGTAGCCTTTTTCTTGGATATAACTCACAAAGGCTGCATTGGAGGCATTTTTGCTATAAACAGCCTGTCTGATGGCATCACTTTGTTCTTGTAACGGGATTTCTTCCAAAATAGCCGTATGAAGTAAATAAAGGGCTTCGGATTTAGCAAGTTTGTTATCAGGATTATCAATCGTTTTTAGCATTGCTATCAGGAAATTGACTTTAGGTTCGGCTGCCAAGACCAAAGAATCTGCGGAAACGATTTGAAAGCCCTTTTCTTTGAGTAAAGTCGCTATTTTTCGGGCTTTATCTCCTGTTCTGAAAAGAATGGCAATATCTTTGGCTGAAAATCCTCTTTCCAAAGAGCGTTTTACAATCGTTAAAATTTCTTCTTGCATCAGCAAATCATAGCTTTTATCAGCTTCTTTTTCTAATAATCTGATTTCTACTACTCCTTTGTTGCTCGCTTTTTCTGGGATTTCCTGCTTGAAGCCATCATAGATTTTCTCTGCGAAAGGATGTTCTACACTTATTTTATCTACTATTTTTGCGAAAAAATGATTATTAAAGGTGATAATTTTTGCATCACTACGATAATTGGTTGCCAGATTTTTTTTCTCTATGTAAGTTTGTATAAGCTCATATCGGCTGGCTAAATTTTCTTGAGCTTCGTCTTCATTGTGGTAAAAGTAGGCTTTTGCCATTTCTTGTAGTCTTTGTATGCTCTCATCTCCAATTTGTTCATCTCTGGCATAAGCTAAGTGTACAATTTGCTCCATTTCTCCGCCTCGCCAACGATAAATGGCTTGTTTTGCATCACCTACTATCAAATTAAAATGCCCATTGGCTAAGTTATTCTCAATAAGCGGCAGCAAGTTATGCCACTGCAAAACAGATGTGTCTTGAAACTCATCAATGAGCAGATGGTTGTATTTCTCTCCCAAACGCTCATAAATAAATGGAATAGGTTCATTTTGAATAATTTGTGCTATTTTTTCATTGATTTCACTGATGTATAACACATTATTTTTGAGCTTGGTCTCCTCTACTACGCTATGTATTTCTGCCGTAAGAGCCAACTTGTAAAACTCTTGTAAAGTGCTTTGTATCAAAAAGAAACGCTCTTTAT
>JANRLU010000120.1:0-15492 GCA_033762275.1 Thermonemataceae bacterium
TCAGACCTGATACCACAATAATGATACAAGTGAATACAAAGAAAGCCACAAAAAGTTTTCTTCTGAGTTTCGTATTATTGATGAGTTTGAATAGCATACACAAAAATTATCACCTATTTCTTACGCATTTGTTCCAGAAAATCCCACATCTGCGAGGTAATTTCGTTAAGGTCATTAAATTCCCCTGCTCCTTTGAGCCATTCCCCACCGTCTATGGTAATAACTTCACCATTTACATAAGCCGAAAAATCAGACATTAAGTAAGCGGCTAAATTGGCTAATTCCTGGTGCTCGCCAACTCTACCCACTGGGATACGATTTTCAGGAGCTAATTTCTTCCCTAAATCTGTTTCTGCTAAGGCAGGTGGAAACAGCCTTTCCCAAGCTCCAGGCGTAGGAAAAGGACCTGGTGCAATCGCATTGAAGCGAATTTTATACTTAGACCATTCTACAGCTAAAGAGCGTGTAAGAGCCAATACCCCAGCTTTGGCTACTGCCGAAGGCACTACATAGCCCGAACCTGTCCAAGCGTAGGTAGTAACTATACTTAGTACCGTAGCAGGAATTTTTTGCTCAATCCAGTATTTGCCAAAAGCCAAGCTACAATTATAGCTACCTTTGAGCACAATATCCACCACTGTATCAAATGCTCTGTTAGAGAGTCTTTCTGTAGGGCTGATAAAATTCCCTGCGGCATTATTTACTAATCCATTTACTTGCCCAAATCTGTCAATACTATTCTTTAGCAAATTTTCTACCTCTTCGTAGTTACGTACGTCAGTGGCTAAAGGTAAAATATTTGGGTTTTGTGTTTGCTCAGCAAGTTGTTTGGCTGCATCTTCTAAAACTTCTATTTTTCGGCTGGTAATGACTACATTTGCCCCAAGTTCCAAAAAATATTTACTCATTGAAAAGCCTAAGCCCGTGCCACCACCCGTAACGACAATAGTTTTACCCACTAAAGCATTATCTCTTAACATTGATTGTTGATACATCATACCTATTTTTTGTGAATTAAAATATCTAAAATTACCTCAATAATAATCATTTTTTAAAAAAATCAATCAATTTGCTGCAAAAATAAAAATAATATTTCCTAAGCTCTTTACTTGCAAATATTGATTTGCTAATGTATGTTTGCAAAAAGGCTTTTAATGAAGTTTGCTGCTATAGATATAGGTTCCAATGCTGCTCGAATGCAGATAAGTAGCGTTCTCCATCATTCCGAGAGTATATCTTTCAAAAAAATGGAGTATGTACGCTTTCCCTTGCGTTTGGGTTTAGATGTTTTTAGAACGGGAAGTATTGGTGAGGGAAAACAAACAGAAATCTTAAAACTGCTCCAAGCCTACAAGCTACTTATGGAGTTGCATAAAGTAGAGGATTACCTTCTGATGGCAACTTCTGCGATGCGTGAGGCGAGCAATGGTGAATCGCTTGCTCAAAAGGTAAAAGATGAATTGGGTTTAAATTTAATGATTATTTCTGGCGACCAAGAAAGTGAGATTGTAAACAAAGGCTTATTGAGGGTTTTGGACGAAAAAAACTATCTTCATATAGATGTAGGGGGAGGAAGTACAGAATTGACCTTGTTTTCTCAGAAAAAGCCCTTATTCTCAAAATCTTTCCCAATTGGCTCCATCAGATTCCTTGAAAATACCGTTTCTGAAAAAAATTGGCGAGAAATGCAGACTTGGGTAGAGAAAAATGTTAAAGAAACAGCAACTAAACTCACCGCTGTAGGGATAGGTGGGAATATCAATAAGATATGGGAATTAGCGAAAAAAAAAGGAAAATCCCTTACGATAAAAGAAATAGAAGAAGTGATAATGAAAATAAGTAAAACGGATATAGAAACACTCATCAACGAATGGGAGCTCAATCCTGATAGAGCTGATATTATTATTCCCGCTTCTAACGTCTATTTATCTGTGATGAAGTGGGCAAAAATAAAAGAAATTATTGTGCCCGGTTTGGGTTTGAAAGATGGAATGCTTGAGATATTAGCAGAAAAACATCAGCTTGGTAAAACCACCTACCACGAATTGGAAGTGGGAAAGTGGTAAGCAAAAAAGCAACAACAAGGTCTTATTAAATATCAAGTTATGGCAAAAGAGAAAAAAACAACGCAAAAAAACAGCCAACCCGCTTTTTCAAAAGAAACGTATTTGTTTTGGTTTGAAAAAATGCTACTTATCAGAAGGTTTGAAGAGAAAGCAGGGCAATTATATGGCAGACAAAAGATAAAAGGATTTTGTCATCTCTACATTGGGCAAGAAGCCTGTACCGTAGGGGCGGTTACTGCCCTCCGAAAAGAAGATAAGTGGATAACAGCTTACCGCGACCACGGACACCCTTTGGCTTTGGGTACATCGCCTAATGCAGTAATGGCAGAGCTTTTTGCAAAAGCCACAGGCTGCTCTAAAGGTAAAGGAGGTTCTATGCATATTTTTGATAAATCTGTCAATTTTGTGGGTGGGCACGGTATTGTAGGTGGGCAAATTCCCTTAGGGGCTGGGCTTGCCTTTGCAGAAAAATACAATAAAACAGAAAATCTGTGTATTTGCTATATGGGTGATGGTGCTACAAGACAAGGAGCTTTGCACGAAACCTTTAATATGGCAATGCTCTGGCAACTACCTGTTATTTTTGTGATAGAAAATAATGGCTATGCAATGGGTACTTCGGTGGGGCGAACTTCCAACGTAACAGAATTATACCAACTTGGCGAGAGCTACGATATGCCTTCGGAAGCTGTAGATGCTATGAGCGTGGAGGCTGTGCACATTGCCGTAGAAAAAGCCGCCCAAAGAGCAAGGAAAGGAGAAGGTCCTACTTTATTGGAGCTTAGAACTTATCGTTACAGAGGGCACTCAATGTCTGATCCTGCTAAGTACAGAACAAAAGAAGAGTTGGAAGCCTACAAAGCCTTAGACCCCATAGAACAAGTAAGAGCTACGATACTAAAAAATAATTTTGCCACCGAAGCAGAACTTGAAGCCATAGAAACACAGATAATGGCAGCTGTAGAAGCCTCCGTAGAGTTTGCAGAAAACTCTCCTTATCCAGAGCCTTCCGAAGCCTTTACAGATATTTATGTAGAACAAAATTATCCTTTTTTGATGGATTAGACTAAAAAAGTCCCCTCAAATAGCTTGGGGGGACTTTTTTTAATGATATTCAACTATAATTTTCGTCTGAATGTACCCGAAAAAGTACAAGAAACACCGTGAAAATCTGGGCATTCATCTTCAACCTCAATGATGTCAGCATTCAGGGTAAAAGTTAGTTTGCAAGGAGTATTCTCTTTTGCCATATAGACAGCTTTATTGCTGATAATTTCAGCTTCACCTTCTACTGAGCCTGTGCAGCCCGTTGAACGAAAGGTAGAAATAGAAAACGTTAAAATATCTCCTTTTTGTTTAATATTTAAGGATTTCCCCCAAAAAATTACTTCACCGTATCCATTTTTTGCAATTTCTCCATTTTCATCTTTGTAAAGCCCCTTGATTTCCCATTCTCCTGAATAATCAGAATTATCAAATATTATATCACGAACCTTATTTAAAACAAAGGGAAACTTCTTTTTATCATCTGGAGTACTCCAAGTTCCACTGATACTTTCTTTCCCAAAATCATCTCTTTTTAGGTTAAATTTGCCTGTAATTTTGCCTTCATAGTATTCTAATATTTTAAGTGGAGCATCTGGATTTGCTCCGCCCCGTCCGTTTGCATTGAAATATCCATCTAAATCAATGTTTATTTTTCTATCATTATAAAAATAATATCCATCATAAAAAACCTCTGAATCATTATAAATAGCACGTATTTTGAACGTTACAGGCATATTAGCTACTTTTCCTTCATAAAGATATGCGAAGACTCTTTCAGAAGATAGCTCTGTATCGCTTGCTATGTTTTTTGATTCTCCACCTATTGGGTTTTTAGACTCTTCTTTTTCTTCCGAAGCATTTTCTGTTTTGCTTGTAGTAGTAGATGTATTTTCCTCCGAACTCGCCTTTGGTAAGGCTTTTATCACTATAAATGCCAAAATTAAAGTTCCTAGAACTGCCCCACCAATTTTGAAAAATTTAAGATTTTGACGAGAATTTGTAAAAGATTTCGATTGTAAAGTACTCTGCTTTTGGGGCAAATCTGAACCAAAAATTTCTTGTTTTTTTGCTAAGAACTCAGCTTCTGTAATTACGCCACTCTGGAGCAAGTCATTCCACTCTTGCAAGATTTGGTATTTATCTTTTTCCATAGATATAAATTTAGCTATTTAAAATATTTTGCTTCTCTTTTTCAAACTCTGCCTGCGAGATACTTCCTTTGTCTAATAAATCTTTTAGATTTTTCAATAAAGTCGTTTTATCCAAATCAGGTTTTGTATCCTGAGCCTCATTTTTTTCAAAAATCATATAGAAACCAACCCAATAGTTTATAAAACCCAGAGTGAAAGTACTAATAAATAAAATTAGAACCATTTTAAAAATGCCCATTTGCGTAGGAGAAGCAAAGTTTAACTCTTTTAGCTTCCAACCCTCTTTATTGTATTTATCTAAATATTTTTGGACGGCTTTTTGACTATCCAAATTCAAGCCCCAGAAGAAAATCCAAGAGCGATATTCAATGTAGATATTTTTCATGATTTTATTTTTTAGGTATATTTTCTTCCAAAACTAAATTGTAAAAATTGTTACCATAAGCATTTTCTATTCTATCATAGAAAGATTTATTAACTTTTACTTTACCCCAATCTGGATGATTAGAGCCATCATAAGCTATTATAAATGCTTTTTGAATGAAATCTTGATGCTTTTTTAGATTTTGCTTTTGCTGCTCTAGTTCTATTTCGGTTAGATATTCATTGCTTTGATTAAGAAAATTATAAGCATATTTGAGGTAATTGTCCTGCTTATACAAATAATTTTTAAGTTGTTCATAGAAAATTTCCGTATTTGATTTTTTCTCTTTCTTATTCGTAGCAATCAAATTGCTTCCAGCAGAAAGCAGGTTACTTCCAAGATTATTTTTCTTTTTCTCTATTTTTGCTTGCAAAAATCTGATTAAATCTTCTGTTTTTGTCTTAGACTTTTCATATTCAGTTTCCAAACTATCTTTTCGGGCAATAAGAACCTTCTTTTGTGCTTCTTTACGTTTTTCTTCTTCCTTTTTCTTTTCTTCTACAATTTTCCTTTCATTTTCTAATCTTTCTCTCTCCGCAGCTAATGCCAATTCTTTTTCTCTTGTTTTCTGTTTTTCTATTTCTAATAGTGCTTCTTGTTTCTTTATTTTTTCTTTTACTATTACGGAATAATCAAACAATAAATTGAAGGGGATAGAAATATCTTTGGAAATTTTTAAGTCTAATTCTGATAATTTTAAGAGTAAGCTTTTTGGTTCATTAGTAAAAATTAGAGCTTCATAATTATCAATATAGAAAATATTTGGTAAAAGGTAGCCATCATCAAATAGCCACTCTGATTTGCTAAAATCCATTTTAAGCGAACTAAAATTGTCTTTAAATTCTGGAGCTTTTTCAGAAGGGACTTTTATTAAGCTTGTGAAACGATAGTCATTTCTAATAAAAAATAATTTAAAATGTTCTTTATCTGCATTGTATTCTTTTAGCTCTAATGATATAGCTTCATTTTTAATTCTGTCCTCAAATGTTTGGTAACATATCTCTTTGAAAGCTTCTTCAAACTTTTCAGAAACTCTAATTTTAAAATCTTCGGTTTTTTCAAATTCTCCTTTTTGAAGCCAAATTTGAATTTTTTCAGACACTTCACTTTGGATTTTATATTTATCAGAGTTTGTAGCTTTTTCCTTTTTTAGTTCTTCTCTTCGTTTTTGGATTACTAATTGCTTTTTCTCCTCTTCTTTTTGCTGGGGAGCTTTTTCTCTTGCAAAATCTGTTTTATTTTTGAGTTTCTTAGCTTCTTTCAAATCTCTTTTTAGCCGCTCATAACGTAGTCTGCCCTTTGGGGTTTGCAATTTATTCATTAAGTCACTCGTATAAATAATGGCTTCTGTGCCTGATGCATTTTTATTCATCATCTGGTTAATTTGGGCTTGTGTATAGCCCAAATCAGAAAAGAAACTTTTTCTTAGCATTTCAACTTTCTTTTCATAAGGAGTTTTTACTTGTTGTGCTAAAACAGCAGAACTCCAAAGTGCAAGAAAAAACAATAATATATTTTTTATGATTTTATTTATTTTCACAAGTCTACACTAAACCTCACTTCTCTCCAAATCAAAAGCTGCATAAACTTATTCATTTTTTGATTTGAAAAATATTTATGGGAAAAAGTTTAGACCAATACTTGTTTTATGATAAAAAATGATGATATTTGCTCTATAGATTTAATAAACTAAAATTTACTTTATGAGAATGCGTATTGGTCATAGGCTTTTAGTGGCTAGGGAAGACCGCAAACTAACTCAATCCGAAATGGCAGATTTACTCAATATGTCGCAATCCTCGTACTCAAGGTTAGAAAGAAACGATATATCTGTGGAACTTGAGCAAATTTTGCATTTTTCTAAAATACTTCAAATACCTATTCAAGAACTTCTCCCCGAAATTATTGCTATTAATAATAACCCAAGTCAGAATGGACAAGGTTTTGTGATGGGCAATATCTATAATTATTATGATGATAAAAAAATAAGTTTGGAACTTGAGAAGAAAGTTCAAGAAAATGATTCTCTCAGAGAAAAAATACAATTTTTAGAATCTAAAATTAAAGATTTAGAAGAAATTATTAGCCTATTAAAAAGTTAAAAATTTAAGAGTTCTTTCATTGAGAAAATTCCTTGTTTATTTTGGATAAATTCGGCAGCCAACACCGCCCCCAAAGCAAAACCGGTTCTGTTGTGTGCTTCGTGTTTTATCTCAATAAAATCTTCGGGAGAATGGTAAGTAATGGTATGCGTACCTGGTACATTAGGCTCTCTTTTAGAAACAATAGTAATTTCATTCTCTTTTCCACTCAAATTATTCACCCAAGCAGTTTTGAGAGGGTTTTGTTCTATGATTCCTTCCGCCAGCGTGATAGCCGTGCCACTTGGGGCATCTTTTTTTTCGGTATGATGAATTTCTTCCATTTGAACTTGGTAATTGGGGTATTTGCTCATCAATTTTGCTAGAAACTCGTTAAGTTGGAAAAACAAATTCACGCCCAAACTATAATTGGAAGCATAAAAGAAGGCTTTTTGTGCTTCTAAAGCGATTTGCTCGGCTTGAGGTTTTTTCTCCAGCCAGCCTGTCGTCCCCGAAACCACCGAAACACCTTGTTTGAGTAGCGAAGAAATATTTGCAAAGGCTGTTTCTGGCTGACTAAACTCTATAGCAACATCAGTATTGGAAGCGTTGATATGCAGAATTTGTTGGCTATTATCTTTATCAACTTTAAATGAAATTTGATGACCTCTTTGTAAGGCAATTTTTTCAATTTCTTTGCCCATTTTTCCGTAACCAATCAAGGCGATATGCATAATTATTTACTTTTTCGGTGAAAATCTATTTGTAATGCTGTAGAAAATATAGTTTGTCCTTGCGGGCTTAACTCTATTCGGGGATACCAACGTAACGTTAGGTTATCACTGACATCATAGGTAGAAAAATGAGCGTCAACGATGGCATCAACAATAGTTAGCCCATAAAAAATAAGTCCTGCTATAATGAGTTGTTCTTTATTTCTTCGGTACTCATTTCTGAGAAATTCGGCTTTATTAAGATTGATGTTTTTTGGGTTGCCTGTCAAGTAGGCTTCTTGGTATACATTCTTGAAATACTGATAGTTAGCATTATTCCAATAAATACCATAGCCAATAGCCCCTGCCCCTGCATATACAATAGGAAGTTTCCAATATTTTTTGTTGTAGGCTTGCCCCCAACCGGGCAAAACAGCGGCTCTAAGGGCAGCGGTTCGGGCGTCTCTGCCTTTAGGTTTCAGCGTGTCTGTTTGGGCTTGCACCCTTACAAGGACGAAGAGAAAGAAAAAAATAGTAAAAAATTTCAAGGGAGAAAGCATTACATAGGTATATTTGCTACAAAAATAAATATTCTTGGGAGAAAAATATTAAAAAAACATTTTTTTGAAAAAAATAACACAACACAAAAAGATTTTATTTCTTTTTCCTTATCCTTCTGGTACGGCAGGTTCGCAGCGATTCCGTTTTGAGCAATATCTTGGTTTTTTGGAGGAGGCAGGCTTTTGTTATTCACTTCGTCCTTTCTTAGATGAAGCTACTTGGCAAATTCTCTATAAAAATGGTTATACGATTAAAAAAGTAAAGGGGATTATCAAAGGTTTTTTGAAGCGTTTTTTTTTACTTTTTACAATTGCAAAATACGATTATATTTTTTTACATAGAGAAGCCACTCCTTTGGGTTATCCTTGGCTTGAGTTTTGGATAACTAAAGTATGGAAGAAAAAACTAATTTATGATTTTGATGATGCAATTTGGTTGCCCAATACCTCAGAGCAAAATAAATGGGTGGCTTGGCTAAAATATCATCAAAAGGTTGCCTTAATTTGTAAATGGGCGTACAAAATTTCCGCAGGAAATAATTATTTGGCTCAATATGCAAAACAATTTAATGATAAAGTATTTGTTAATCCAACCACGATAGATACCGAAAACTGGCATAACCCAGTACTTGTGAATAGAGAAAAGCGAATAAAACCTATTATAGGCTGGACGGGCACTCACTCTACAATTCCTTACCTCGATTTTTTGCTTCCTATACTTAGAAATTTAGCTACCAAAAAAGACTTTACTTTTTTAGTCATATCTGATAAAAAGCCAGATTTCAGTTTGTCCAACTTGGAATTTATTACTTGGAACAAAGACACTGAAATACAAGACTTAGCAAAGATGGATATAGGCGTAATGCCTTTAGAAGATGACCCTTGGGCAAAAGGAAAATGCGGCTTTAAGGCTTTACAATATATGGCAATGGGAATTATACCAGTTGTTTCGCCTGTGGGTGTAAATACTGAGATTGTAAAAAATGGAGAGAATGGTTTCTTAACCGAGAGAGAAGAAGAATGGAGTAATATTTTAGAAAAATTACTAAACGAGGACTCTCTCAGACAAACACTTGGACAAAATGCCCGTGAGACAGTAAAAAAATCTTATTCAGTTAGCTCAAATCAAACTAATTTCTTAGGTTTTTTTGCATAGTACTGTACAATAAACATCATAGAAATATAGAAAGGAATAAAAGGAATACGATAGCGGTCTAAAGAACCATAATTACCACTCCCAACACCTGTTCCAAAGGCTAAAGTAAGTGTAAAAACTAAGCAAAATGCCAGAAAAGGTTGTTTGAAAAGTAGGCTAAAAAATTTGAAACCAGCTTTAAAAAAAGTTTGAAGCGTCAGAAATAAAATAAAAGTAGCTTGTGAGGCTGCCAAAAGCATCACCACATTCCGAGCTTGCCACAAAAAAGGCTGAAATAAAGAAACAAAAATAGCTGCTGGAAACTTACTAATCACACTGCCAATAGAGCCGTCATACTCTCCTAAAGAATAAGCAGCATTCCCCGAAATCTCGTTCCATTCGGTATTAGTTTTTGTAGTTGCCCCAATTTCATCAAAAGAATAGCGTGTACCTTCAGTAAGTTGGCTTACTGCCACATAACCAATAGGCAAAGCAAAAAGAATAAGTAAGGGAAGTAATAAAGCTCTCAAAACAGCAGTTTTTACTTTCGCTCTATAATTAAGCAATAACCAAAAAGCAGCAGCAGGTAAAAAAGACATGGCTACATAAATTTTGACCAGCTGCATTATCCATAAAGAAACTATAAAAATAACAATGTTTTTTACTAAAAATTCTCTTTTGAGAATACCAAAATAAAAAGCATAAAAAGACCAACCCAAAGCCCCAACGATAATAGAGTCTTTCATCAAGCCTGAACCCCAAAAAAAAGTGGAAGGCATCGCAAAAACGGCAAAAGCCAATTTTTTGTAAAGCATCGGATACATATCTACAAAGGCTTTATACATTGCCCACATCCCCGTAAAACTATAAAATGCAAAGAAAATGGCATTTGCTAAATACGTATGATACGTGATAACGCCCAAGACAGCTGAGGTGCGTATAACCACCATACTATTTTTATCTACATAAAAATACATCCAATTTACATAGCTTTGCGTAGCAGGGTTTAGCTCGCCAGCTTTGGCGGTCAGGATTTGTAAACCTATATCGGGCTTATCCATCAAGGCTTGCCAAACAATTTGGCTATCGTGGAAAAAATTAAAGGTATCACCTCCACCATAATAAAATTGATAGATAAGGGCAAAAGCCAGCATACCCAATATACGTAAATGCAATGCTCCAAAATAATACCTCTTGGTAAGTGGATTTACTTGCTTTTTTTTTCGTAGATACGCCCAAAGATAAATAATCCCAAGAAAAAAAGGAGCAATCAATATATCTTTGAGTTCCATAGTTTTATTTTTGATGCCTATTTGCCAAGACTCCAATTACCTCGTCTAAAGAAGAGCCTTTTGCTTCCAGAAGTACCAAGTAATGAAACAATAAGTCAGCGGCTTCGCCCAAAAAAAGTTCTTTGTTATCATCTTTGGCTTCAATAACCAGCTCTACGGCTTCCTCGCCTACTTTTTGAGCTATTTTATTGATACCTTTTGCGAAAAGCGAGCTTGTATAAGATTTATCTGGGGCTTCTTGTTTTCTTTGCTTAATAATTTCGGAGAGATAACCCAAAAAATACAAGTTTCCTTGATTTTTTTCCTCAAAACAAGTGTCTGCTCCTGTATGGCATACTGCTCCCAAAGGCTCAACTTTTATAAGCAAAGTATCTGTATCACAATCTATTTTTATGTCTTTCACCTTCAAAAAATTGCCAGAGGTTTCCCCTTTTGTCCAAAGTCTTTGTTTGCTTCGGCTAAAAAAGGTAACTATCTGTTCTTTTTGAGTTTTTTCGTAGGCTTCTTGGTTCATATAGCCCAACATCAGCACTTTAAGGCTGCGATAGTCTTGTATAATTACGGGTACTAAACCTTCTGTATTCTTGCTAAAATCTATCTGCATTATTTAAGAGAGTAGTTTTTGAATGATAGCCGCTAAATCTAATTGTTCTTGTGTGCCTGAAAGCATATTTTTTAAGGTAAAAATACCCGCATTCATCTCATCAGACCCAATGAGCAAAACGAAGGGAATCTGCTTTTTGTTGGCATATTTGAGTTGTTTGTCCAATTTGCTACTTTGGGGATATATTTCAGCTTTTATACCTTCTGTACGAAGTTTTTTTAGTATGCCCAAAGCATATTTTTCTGTTGAGCTATCAAAATTACTCAACATTATCTGGGTAGAGTTTTCTGACTGGGAAGGAAACAAGGCTTGTTCCTCCATTACATCAAAAATTCTATCCAAACCAAAAGAAAAGCCAACACCAGCAATGCCTGCCAAACCGAAAGTACCTGTGAGGTTATCATAACGCCCGCCGCCACTGATGCTCCCAATAGCAGAGTTTTGTACTTTTACTTCAAAAATAGCTCCTGTATAATAGGATAAACCTCGAGCTAAGGTAATATCTATTTCAATGGGGAAAGAAGTCTGACTATCAAAGGCTTCCACATAATCAAAAACCGCTTTTAACTCCGCAATACCTTCTTTTCCGATAGCCGAATGAGCTAAAAAACTCTCTAAAAAATCTAATTTTTCTTTATTTTGATTGGGAAGCTCAAAAATAGGGTCAAGAGCCACCAAATTTTCTTCTGAAAACTCTCTGTTTTTGAGTTCTTCTAATACTTTTTCTTTGCCTATTTTATCTAATTTATCAATAGCTACACAAAGTTCGGCTTCTTTGCCAGATGCTCCGATAGTTTCGCTGATACCCGTAAGTATTTTTCGGTTATTGATTTTGATGCGATAGTTCTTTATTTTGAGTTTTTCACCTAATACCTCTTGCATCATTAAGATAATTTCGGCTTCGCAAATCAGCGAATTTGTCCCTACTACATCAGCATCGCACTGATAAAACTCCCGATAACGCCCTTTCTGGGGGGCATCACCTCTCCAAACAGGCTGAATTTGGTAGCGTTTGAAGGGGAAAGCTAAGTCATTTTGGTTCATCACCACAAAGCGAGCAAAGGGAACGGTCAAATCGTAACGAAGTCCTTTTTCGGAAATTTTGAGTGCCAAGTGTTTTGCTCCTTTTGTTATATCTTCGTGGGTAGTTTCTTTGAGAAAATCACCTTGATTAAGAATTTTGTAGAGAAGTTGGTCTCCTTCTTCGCCATATTTGCCCATAAGTACGCTCAGATTTTCCATAGCGGGAGTTTCTAAGGGCATAAAACCAAATTTTTCAAAAACATTTCTGATTTGGTTGATAATGAAATTTCGCTTGAGCATCATCGCAGGGTTATAGTCGCGTGTGCCTCTGGGCAAGCTGGGTTTTTGTATTTTCATTGTATAAAAGCTATTCTTTTGAGAAATATTTTGCAATATTACTCAAAAAACGAAGTATTTGCTATCATTTGGCTTGGCAAAAAATAAATTTTTACATTCTTGCTTTTAGGAAATACAGGAAACCTAATTTTTTAATAAAAATTTAATATTAAAAGCAAATTTGCTTAGGTTTTGGCGTAAAAAGTCAGAATAAAAAAATTTTTTTCGCTTTTTTTGTATTTCAAGAAACATATTTTGTCATATTTGCAAAACCTAAATAGGATTAGCAAATATTTTTATTAGTTTTGCGTCTAAACCAACATTCTTAAAAAAACCAAATAAACAAACCTATGAGTACAAAGAACAAAAAACCCAGTACCTTCCAAAACATTTTCGCTGGCTCTGCTATTGTAGTTTTATTTATTGTTGCGGAACTTTTTTATCATATCTTTCTTGGTGATAAAAGCCACTTTGAAATGAAAGACGGAAGTCCGCACCCAGTTGATATGTGGGGCACTATCTACTTAGGTGGTCCTATTGTACCCATTCTTATTAGCTGTTTGTTAATAGTTGTAACTTTCTCCGTGGAGCGTTTGATAACTATTTCTATGGCTTCTGGCTCTGGTTCTATCACAAATTTCGTATTTAAAGTAAAAGGCTTATTAGCAGAGAATGACATACAAGGTGCAATGGACGCTTGCGACAAACAAAAAGGCTCTATTGGTAATGTAGTGCGTTCGGTATTAGAAAAATACAAAGAAATGCTCACTGATAACACCAAAGATAAAGAGCAAAAAGTAGCAGCTATCACCAAAGAACAAGAAGATGCTACAGCTTTGGAGTTGCCTATGTTGGAGAAAAACTTAACCATTATCGCTACTTTGGCTTCTGTTTCTACACTTATTGGTCTCTTGGGTACAGTATTGGGTATGATTAAAGCCTTCTCCTCAATGAGTGGGGGTGGTGCTGCAGCAGCTGCTCAGTTGGCAGTTGGTATCTCCGAAGCCTTGATTAACACGGCAACAGGTATTGGTGCTTCTGCGGTAGCAATTGTTGCTTACAACTTCTTTACTAGCAAAATTGATACTCTTACCTATAATATTGATGAAGTAAGCTATAGCATTTTGCAAAATTTTAATGCTCAGGTAAAATAATTTTGTAAAAATTGCGTTTTAGCAAATTTTTATTTTTTGTGGTACAGTATTTGCAATTTATTGTTGTGAAATACTATCTTTTAAAAAATTTATACTTTCAGAGATATTATTATGGGAAAAATTAAAATACCCAGAAAGAATCCTTCAATGGATATGACGGCAATGGCAGATATGGCTTTCTTGTTGCTCACTTTCTTTATCCTTACGGCACAATTTAAACCTGAAACACCTATCGAAGTAGATGCTCCTTCTTCTACCTCCAACAAAGAGGAAACCGAAAAAGTAGTAAAAATTACGGTAGATACGGCAGGAAAAGTGTTCTTTGGTATCAAAGAGCCTAAAAAAAGAGAGGAAATACTAAGAGGTGTTGCCAAGCATAAAGGCATATCTGGAAAACTTACTGATGATGATTACAAGGAATTTGCAGGCAGAGAAAATTTTGGGGTTGATGTAAAAGATTTGCCCAAAATTTTACAGAAAAAAGCTCTTAACGCTTCTGCCTACAAAGCTCTCGGGGTAAAAGTTGGTATTCCAATGGACTCTGCAAATAATCAATTAGGGCTTTGGATACTTTACGCTAACAAAGTTTATGAAATAGAGAGAGCCGAACGCAGAGAAGCGATGGATGAAAAAACCAAAGCTATTATTGCTAAAACATCTTCTGAAGGCTTAAGTCCTGAAGAGAAAAAAATATGGGAAAATGAGCAGAAAAACAACTTAAAAGTTGTTATTTTCGGAGACCAACGCTCGCAGTTTAAGGTGATTAAGCAAGTATTAGATGTATTACAAGATAGAAAAGTATACAGGGTACATTTAGTAACTAATTTGCGTGAGTCAGCTGGCGGAGCGGCAACAAATGAAAATAAAAAAGATACTAAAAAATAAGGACCTAAAAAATCTACAACTATGGCAGAAATAGACACCTCGCAAGGTGGTGGTGGGAAAAAGAAAGGACCTAAAAAAGTTTCAACTAAAGTAGATATGACGCCTATCGTGGACTTGGCGTTCCTGCTTATTACTTTCTTTATGCTTACTACCACCTTCAATTCACCCAAAATTATGCAGGTACTAATGCCTGATAAAACAGAGAAAGACCCCAAAAAAAGAGACCAAGCTCAAGGAGATTGTACGATTATTGTTTTGGGCGATAAAAATAACCAACTTTACTGGTATCAGGTGAAAAAAGATAAACAGCCTGAATTACAGCCCTTGGCTTATAGTAATGATAAAATTAGAGAGTTTTTTTCCAGCAAAAAGAAAGAAATTTTAGCGAAGGGGGATTGCTCTCAGTTTATTGTAGTGTTGAAATTTAAAGATGATGCTTCTTACAAAAATATGGTGGATTTATTAGATGAAATGGCTATTGTAGGGGTATCTCGTTATGGTATCCAAGATATTGAAAAAGATGATATAAAACTCATAGACGAATATAAAAAGACGGCTTCCAAATAAATTTTCACACTATAACTAACCAAAATTATGGATTTACAAAGTTTCTGTTACTTACCCCACGAGGTGTTTGAGGGGCGTAACCAATCTTATGGAGCGTACGAATTACGCAAAAAGTACAACAAGACCGTTACAATTATTTTGTTTGCGGTGATTGCTGTAGCAGTAACTACTTTTGCTTACCCTACTATCAAGAGAATGCTTGAACACAAAGAAGAGGTAAAGAAAGAAACTACTATTGTAGAAGAAACCGTGGCTATAGACTTGGTGGAGGAAGAACCTGAAGAGGAAAAACCTCAAGAAAAGCAAGAGGTTACTATCCAAGTGCCACCACCGCCACAAGTAGACCAAACCAAATTCACGGTGATAGAAGTTACACCAGAAAAAGTAGAGGTAATTAAAGAAAATAAGGAAATTGAAGAAAAGGAAACTGCCGTTGCTACTGAAACAAAAGAAG
>JANRLU010000121.1:0-22817 GCA_033762275.1 Thermonemataceae bacterium
AGACAATCCTGATATTCAAAAATATAATTTGGATAACTCTGAACTATTCTTTGAAATTTATTTAAGAAATAATTTTCAAAGAATAAGTGAATTAGGATATTTATCCCAACCACCCAGTAACCCTATTGTTATCAGTAAAAAAGGACTATAAGATTTTATTTTTTATCCATAAAAACATCAACATTCAAGTAAAAAAGGCTACACTTTGGGTGCAGCCTTTCTGATTTGAATAAATTATAGATTTAAGTTGTTTAATTTTATGCAAAAAACTCTTTTTCTATCAATTTTAGTTTAGTCCTCAAAGAAGCATCTATCTGTTTATCGTTATCAAAGGTGATGGTAAAACCACCTATCAAATCTGGATTTATTTTTTCAGACAGCTTTACTTTTTTACCCGTACTCTGCTCTACCAAAGCTACTGTTTTATTACGCAACTCTTCTGTAATTGCAGAGGCGGCTGTCAGCTCTACTCTTAATATTCCTTTGAAATCTTCGTACAAATAAGCAAACTCCTTTGATGTAGCATACAAAACTTCTTCCCTATTCTTCCTTGTAATGATTTCAAACAAATCTAAGGTCATTCTGCTAAGTTTATCACCAAATATTTTTTTTATGATAGTAAGTTTTTTATAGCTATACACAATCGGATTTCTCATCACAGCCTTTAGCTGAGGATTATCGTTGAGCGTGTGCTCAAAAAACTGCATATCTTTGTATACTTCATCTACCAAGCCCCTTTCTTGTGCCAAATCCAAAATGGATTTAGCATAACGAAAAGCCACTCTTTTTTCAGACATACTATTAACCATATCACTAAGTATTTATTAGTTGGGTTTTATTTCGTTGATAAGTTGCTCAGCAAGCATCTTTTGGGCATTATCATTCTGCAAATCTTTTCTCAAAAGTCTTTCAGCAATCTCTAAAGATAATTGAGCAATTTCTTTTTTAATTTGAGCCATTGCCGCTTTTTGCTCACTCAAAATAAGTTGACGAGCTTCTTCTAATACTTTACTCGCTTCTTTTTGGGCATTGGTTTTGGCTTCCTCTACCAAGTCTTTAGCCGTTTGTTGAGCTTTTTTCAGCATTTCGTCTTTCTCTATACGAGCCTGTTGCAAAAGTTTTTCGTTATCCGCTGAAATTTTAGCCATTTCACTTTTTGCTTGTTGGGCTGCTTCCAAAGCTTCTGTGATAGATTGCTCTCTATCTTTAATACCTTTGAGAATAGGCTTCCAAGCAAATTTTCCTAACACAAATAATACAGCTAAGAAAACTACTAACTGCCATACAATTAGTCCAAGTTCTGGGGTTATTAGATTTAAAAACATAAATTTTTAGAAAAATGAATGTGAATATTATTTTATTTTTTCTAACACTTAATTAGGAAGATAACCACCCCAAACCCAACGTTTGGAGCAGTTATCTAGTTTTTAAGCTACTTTCAAAGCCATCAACAAGCCTACTACGACTCCGAAAAGTGCCGCACCTTCAATCAAGGCAGCAGCCACAATCATAGCACCTTGTATTTTTCCGCTTGATTCGGGTTGGCGAGCAATCGCTTCCATAGCCTGACCGCCAATGCGACCAATACCTAAGCCTGCACCTAATACAGCCAAACCAGCAGCCAAACCAGCTCCGATTCCTGCAACTTCTGCTAAAAGTACTAAAAGTTGTAACATAAAAATTAAAAATTAAGGGTTAAAAAAGATTTTTGTTTATGCGTGATGAACTTCGTGTTTTTCATGATGATGCTCCTCTTCGTGATGATGCTCTTCTACAGCTCCGCCAAAATACATTGCCGAAAGTAAGGTAAATACATATGCTTGCAAAATAGCTACAAAAAGCTCCAACATATTCATTGCCACCGCAAAAGCTACGCTCACTGGAGCAATAGCATAACTTTGGAATAAAAATATCAGAGAAAGCAAACTTAAAATGATGATGTGCCCTGCCGTGATATTGGCAAAAAGACGAATCATTAGTGAAAATGGCTTAGTAAAAATACCTATCAACTCCACCACAGGCATAATGGGAATTAAGAATTTCAACCACCAAGGCACTCCAGGCGTATTAAATATGTGCTGCCAATAGTATTTATTAGAACTAAACAATGTGATGATGAGAGTAAGTAAGGCTAAAGAAAACGTTACAGCAATATTACCTGTGAGATTTGCTCCGCCAGGCATTAGACCCAAAAGGTTATTAAACCAAATGAAAAAGAACACCGTCAATAAATAAGGCATAAAACGTTCATGCTTTTTACCAATATTGGGGACTGCTATTTCATCTCTTACAAAAAGAATAATAGGCTCTAAAAAGGATTGAATACCTGAAGGAGCTTTGCCCGCATTGCTCTGATAGGATTTTGCGACTTTAAAAAATACAACAAGCAGTAATACTGCACTGATGAGCATTGAAGCTACATTTTTAGTGATTGAAAAGTCGTAAAGCGAAACTCCTCCCTCAAGTGTAATGTGCTCGTGTGTCATCACATAAGTAGCATTGGGGCGTTTAAGCACCAAACTATGCTCTTTTTCACCTTTCTCATTGGTAATTTCTTTGTGCTCTGCATGATGAAACTCTGAAGAGGAAAATATATCTAAGCCTTTATCAGAGTAAAGAATTATGGGTAAAGGTAAGGTAATGTGGCTTTCTCCCACAGTAGCAAAATGCCACTCGTGAGAGTCCGCTATGTGATGCAGAATTAAGTCGCCTGCACTAAACTCTTTTTTATCTTCAGTATGCTGCGAAAAAGCAAAAGAAATTGTGAGGAATAAAATAATAGACAGATAAAAACGGCTTTTCATATAATTTTGTATTATTTTAAGAAACTTGTTTTTCGAGTGTATCAATTAGTTGCATTAAGAGCTCAGAAACATTTTTCATTTGCTCGTATTCTTTTTCAGCCAAGTCAGATTTATTTTCATTTTTTAGACTTACGACCTTAGCTATTGTATCGTGTAGTAATCTATGAGCTTCTTCTAAGTTTTGCATGTTTTCAAGATGCCCGTACTTTTCTAAACCTGTACTATAAATCCACTTTCCGAAGTCGCACTGTTCGTGCGAGGTTACTTGTTCTGTGGTGAGACTCTCTTGTCCATTTAAGAAGCCCATCAAGCGAACTCGCCAAGCAAGGTGCTTGGACTTAGCCAAAGTGAAATCTATATTCATAAATCAGTGATTTTGCTCCTTATTTTTATTGCTCCGCAAGTTATGTAATAAAGCATAAATTTCAAATGATACGAAAGAAAAATATATTAGAAAGAAAGTTATTACAAAAAGCAAAGGATTGATAACTCCCTGATAAACAGCATAAAAAACTACTATTATACCTAAAAACATTCGCAAAAGCATCGTAACAAAAAAGAAGTTTTGAAAGTATTTGGCGTCTCTGCTCAAGCCTTGTGTTGTGATAAAAGTAGTCAGAAGCGTTTGTACCCAAAAAAATAAAAGCAAATACCACTTATATTCGTGGAGAAACGGCTGCTTGAGAACGAAATCATCTACCAAGAAAACCAAAGCAAGGAAACTTGTTGGAAATAGTACTTTCGCCAAATTTTTTATTTCTTGTTGCATTCTTTAGCTTTTTTCTGATATATCATCATTTTTGAGATGCCTGAGTTTTTTATCATCTACATTTTTATTCAAAAATTCATTGATTTTTTCAATATCAATGGTAGAAATAATCTCTCCAAAAGAGTTTATTTGTATATCAAAGCCTTCCAAGTCCTTATGAACTTTGGGAAGTTTTGAGCTATTTTCCTTTTCAATATCTTTTTTTTTACGAGGCATAATTTTCACAAACTAAATATATTTTGAGCCTATGAGATTTTCTAAAACTTTAACCTTATAGGCTGCAAAACCATTGAAACCAAGCATACTATAGTCCCATTATATACGCAAAAATAAGCGGAGCAACAATGGTCGCATCACTCTCTACAATGTACTTGGGCGTATGAATATCTAATTTCCCCCAAGTGATTTTCTCATTAGGAACTGCTCCCGAATACGAGCCATAGGAAGTGGTAGAATCACTTATTTGACAAAAATAGCTCCAGAAAGGGACATCATGCCACTCTAGATCTTGGTACATCATTGGTACAACACAAATAGGAAAATCTCCTGCGATACCACCACCTATTTGGAAAAATCCAACACCCTTTCCAGCACTATTATTTCTGTACCACTCCGATAGCCACACCATATACTCAATACCGCTTTTCATTGTAGAAGCTTTTACTTCTCCTTTGATAACATAACTTGCAAAAATATTACCCATTGTGCTATCTTCCCAGCCACCCACAATGATAGGTAGGTTTTTTTCGGCAGCCGCTACCATCCAACTATCTTTAGAATCTATCTCGTAGTATTGCTCCAAGACGCCACTTTTTATCATCTGATACATATATTCGTGGGGAAAATATCTTTCTCCATTGGTATCTGCTTTTTTCCAAAGCTCATAAATATGCTTTTGTAATCTTCTAAAGGCTTCCTCTTCAGGGATACAAGTATCTGTAACACGATTCAAACCTTTTTCCAATAGCTCCCACTCTTGTTCTGGTGTAAGGTCTCTGTAATTAGGAACTCTTCTATAATGTGAATGAGCCACTAAATTCATCAAATCTTCTTCCAGATTAGCCCCCGTACAAGAAATAATATCTACTTTACCCTGCCTAATCATTTCGGCAAGAGAAATACCAAGTTCGGCAGTACTCATTGCTCCTGCGAGTGTAACCATCATTTTTCCACCCTCTGCAAGGTGTTGTATATACCCATTAGCAGCATCTTTGAGGGCAGCCGCATTAAAATGCCTATAGTGATGGTCTATAAATTGTGAAATAGGTCCTTTCATTATGTTGGTTGTTAAAATTTATTTACTAATTACTTTACTTTCTTGTTCCAAAGCATCTATCAACTTCACAATAATATCAGATATTTCTTTCATTTTCTCGTATTCCTTCTCTGCTTCTTCTTCTTTTCCCTCATTTTTGAGTTCTACTACCCCCCTGATAGATATATGTATTTGTTGATGAATATACTCCAACTCTTTCATACTAGGCAGGTGGCTATACTTTTCTATACCTTCGCTATAAATCCACTTCCCTAAATCGCAATGCTGATGCGAAACCACTTGGTCTAACGTGAGCGTTTCTTCTCCTCTTAAAAAAGACATTAGGCGTATCCGCCAAGCAAGGTGCTTAGATTTGGCGAGTGTGAAGTCTAAATTCATAAAACAGATTTTTCTGCAAAGCTAATAAGATTGTTGTATATATGCTATTTTGATGTACTATAAATTTCGTTTATGAAGCTGTCTTTTACCTGAAACTAATGGAAATCTTTTCCGAAATAGGATTTATTAGTTTTTATAGTTTATTTTGTAGCAAAAAGCGGAGTAAAGAATGATAAAAAAAATAAAAAAAGTTGTCTGGCAATTTTTAAATTTCCTAAAAATAGGGGCTCATGTGCAGTTGGCTCTTAGGAGTAATCTTAAAGATGAGGGTTGGTTCAAAAGTTTTTACAAAAAACAAGCCATTGATAAAGAAGGACAACCTATCCCCTGGTTCACTTATAGTGCCGTACATTTTCTGAGTAAAAGATTAGATAAAAGTTTTGAAGTGTTTGAGTATGGCTGTGGAAACTCTACCTTATGGCTTGCTCAAAGGGTAAAAAATGTAGATGCCGTAGAAGGCGATAAAGACTGGATAGCTTATCTACAAAATAAAATACCTGCCAATGTGCGTCTTATCTACTACCCTGTTGAGGAAAATCAAAATGGAAAATATGCCCAAGCCATCTCGGAAATGGGTAAAAAATATGATTTGGTAATTGTAGATGGTAGAGATAGAAATAATTGTGTTATACAGGCAGAAAAATTTTTAGGAGAAAAAGGTGTAATTATCTTAGATAACAGCGACCGCCCTGACTACCAAACAAGTATCGACTTTTTGCTTGAAAAAGGTTATAGGAAAATAGACTTTATTGGCAATACTGCCATCGTTTCCATTATTTCTTCTACCAGCGTTTTTTACAAAGACAATAATTGCTTAGGTATCTAAATCAGGGTTTTGGCATTGATAAACCTTAGACCTTCTTGCTTAGCTTTTTGATAAGTCGGTTCGCCCAAATGCCCCAAACCTGTTACATCTGACATACAATCCTCAATAATAACCATTTTTTGAGCTAATTCGGGTGAAAAATCAAAGGCTTGTTGGATACTTGTGGCTACACAGTGAGATTTCGCCTCACCTGCTACAAAAACTTTATCAAATGCGAGCAGTTCTTCTATCAACACTTTGTTTAGCTGTGTTTCAGCTACTTTTTCGTCAGGTATTTGTGCTGCAAAAATCCCAAAATGCTCTGAATAAGGGTACAAACCTTTGTGTATAGTTTGGTAATTCTTCCCTCTTACTTTAGCCCAGCCTAAAGTAGCCTCCATCACTTTTTCTTCAATAGAAGCCCCTAAAGAGCCTATCAAACAATGATGAGGCCAGATAAAATGCGAAAATTTGCCATTAGCCTCTAAAGCTTCCACATAACGTAAGACTTTTTCAGCTTCAAAGCGAGCTTTCCACTTACCACACTTTATATCTTGCGATGAAATTGAGGTAAAAGGGGCAGGCGTTTTCCCTTGGGCATCCTCCCAAAAACTTGGGTGAGCAATATCATTGAATAAATGATTATCAATACTTAAAAAAATTTGGTCAATCTGAAAAATATTTTGCTGGATAAAAGAAGCTAAACGCTCCATATCTTTATCAGCTCCTTGCACGTACAAAGCTCCTTTAGGGTTACAAAAATCGTATTGAGCATCTATAATGAGTAAAGCATTTTTTGGCATAATTTCAGACTATTAAACTTATGAAGTTATTTTCTAAATGGTTAGCAAAATAATATTTTTTTGTATATAAAGCAAGAAATTTTTACTTTATATAGCATTAGGATTGGGGGCAGATAAAAGCTAAGAAAGGGCTAAACAAATCCGTGTATAAAAGGTTATTTTGGAGATTTTCGCACTTTGTTTGTGAAAAAGAGATATTTTTAGTATTTTTGCACATAAACACTCAAAATAAGTTATGACTTCCATTCTCGGAATAATACCTGCACGTTATGCCTCTACGCGTTTTCCTGCCAAAGCCTTGCACGAAATAAAAGGTAAGTCTATGGTTCAACGTGTCTATGAGCAGGCTATCAAGTCCAATGCTCTTTCCAAATTAGTAGTAGCCACCGACCATAAAAAGATTTATGACCATGTCATAGAGTTTGGTGGTGAAGCCATCATGACCTCTACCAAGCATCCAAGTGGTACAGATAGATGCTTTGAAGCTCTCCAAAAAATAGATGGCAGTTTTGATTATGTACTTAATATCCAAGGGGACGAACCGTTCATTCAACCTGAACAAATAGACACACTTGCTCACGTTTTGTTGGATAGGAAAGGGGTAGAGTTAGCCACACTTATCAAAAAAATAGATGATGAAGAAACGCTTTTTGACCCTAACGAAGTGAAAGTGGTAATAGATGCAGACCAAGAAGCCGTCTACTTCAGTAGGCATCCTATCCCCTATTTGCATCAAGTACCACTTAACGAGTGGTTGCAAAAGTTTGATTTCTACAAACATATAGGAATGTATGCGTACCGCAGCGATGTTTTAGAGAAAATAACCCAATTAGACCCTTCCCAATTGGAGCAAGCAGAAGGTTTGGAGCAACTTCGTTGGCTTGAAAATGGCTTCAATATCCGTGTAGCTCTTACTGATATAGAGAGTTATTGCATCGATGTAGCCGAAGATTTGGAACATCCCGCTATTAAAGAGTTCATTGAAACCTTAGAAAACTAAAAAATCATTAGTCTTCTAAACAGAAATCTTCGTTAAAAGCCTTTGGTTTGGGTTTTGTCTTTCTGGCTTCCATCAAACTTGCGTTTACCTCAAAGCCAAGCATAAGTACAAAAGCTAAGAGATAAATCCAAACCATCAGAGCTATAAAAGTGCCTATGGAGCCGTATAACTTATTATAGCTTGCAAAATTTTCTAAATAAAAAGAAAAAAAGTTAGTTATCACGATTGCTAAAAATGCCGTAAGCAAGGAGCCTGATGAAAAAAAACTCCATTTCTCATGGCTGGCGGGTGCTATATAGTAAATAGCTGAAATAGCAATCCAAAATACCAAAAATACTAATACGTATTTGAGTAGCAACAGCCCCCACAAAGAAAAATTATTCTCTAAAAATCCCCAATCTGTCAGCATATTCATAAGAAATCTACTTATGATAAGAGCCAAAACCGAAAATAAAAAAATAAAAGAAACTATCAAAGTCAGTAACAAAGCAACCATCCTTTGCTTCAAAAAACTTCTCTTTTCGGCATAGCGAAACACGCTATTAAAGGCTTGGATAAGGGCAGCCATTCCGTTGGTAGCTGCATAAAGTGTAAAAATAAAGCTCACTGAAAGCAAATCGCTACGCTTGTGCAACATAATATCATTGATAGTACTCTCTACTGTCAAAAAAATTTCCTTAGGCAGATTGTCTCTCATAAAATTAAAAACCTCCTTGTACTCCAAAGGCGTGTAAGGAATTAGTGTGATCAGGAAGAGTAGAAAGGGGAACAAAGATAAAGTAAGGCTAAAAGCTACTGCACTTGCTCGTATTTGTAAAGAATTATTGATGATATTATTAAAAAAAATTTGTAAAAATAAATACCAAGAAATAGGCGTTTTTTTGCTTATTTCTACATTATGTAATTTATTTTCTATTTTCTGATACCAATTCTTTGAAAGAATATATTTATCTATCTTTTTTTGCATTCTTTATACAAAAATTTTCAACAAATATACGCAAGTTCAAAAAATAGGCAATTATTTCTGTGTTTTTTGGAAAAAATCATTATTTTTGAACTTCATCACTAATTCTTTTATTCAAAATGAATACTTACCATATTGGTTGCTCTAAGCCTTTGGAACATCTTTTAGAGATTTCTTGCATTTTCAGAAATATTTCTTCAGCAAATATATCCCTACACATACCCGCTTGGCGTCCAGGCAGATATGAACTCCAAAATTACGCAAAGAATATAGATAAAGTATTGGTGAGGAGTTTGGAAGGAGAAAATCTTCCTTGCAAGAAAAGCAGTAAAGATACTTGGGAAATACAGACTTTAGGTAATTCAGAAATTAAAGTTTCTTATCATTATTACGCTTTTCAGCTTGATGCTGGTGGCTGTTTTGTAGATGACAAACAAGTTTATCTTAATTTTAGTAATTGTTTGTTGTATCAAATAGAAAGTGTAGACGAGCCTTGCGAAGTCGTATTAGACATTCCCCCACACTTTTCTGTGGCTTGTGCCTTAGAGAAAAAAAATAAAAATACATTGCTTGCTAATAATTACCATCACCTTGTAGATAGCCCTTTGCTTGCTTCCTATACTATGCAATACAATAGCTATCAGGTGGCAAACACAAATTTTCATATCTGGATAAATGGAGAATGGCGTGTAGATTGGGCATTTTTGCTACAAGATTTTGAGAAATTTACAAAAGCTCAGATAGCTTTGATGGGAGAATTTCCAGAAGATAACTATCATTTTTTGTGCCAGATTGTACCCTACAAATTTTATCACGGTGTTGAGCATCAGGCTTCTACGGTAGTTTGTATAGGTGCAAGCGAAGAGATGAACCACAGCGAAGAAGCCTATCAAGATTTTTTGAGTCTTTGCTCCCACGAACTTTTTCATGCTTGGAATGTCTGTAAAATTCGCCCTATCGAAATGATGCCCTATCAATACCATCAAGAAACTTATTTTGAATCAGGTTTTGTAGCAGAAGGAATCACCACTTATTATGGCGAATTAGCTTTGTTAAGAGGGGGCATCTGGACACCACAGCAGTTTTTAGATGAAATGAACAAAATTCTCAAAAAACACAATGATAACTTTGGTTGGCTGAATTACTCGCTCACCGAAGCCTCTTGGGATTTGTGGTTAGATGGTTACAAAACTACGATGCCGAACAGAACCGTCTCTATTTATCATAAAGGAGCTATCGTTGCTATGATGTTAGACTTAGAAATAAGACTTAAAAGCTATCAGAAATATAGCTTAGATGACGTGATGCGGGCAATGTGGGTAAAATTTGGTAAAACACAAAAAGGTTATACACTCCAAGACTTCCAAAGAGTTTGTGAAGAGTCAACACAAGTTTCTCTGCAAAATTTCTTTAATTTATACATTAAAGGAATTGAGCCGCTTAAAGATTATCTGAGTGAATTGGTCGAAAATTTTGCCCTCAAATTAGCCACCATTCACTATAATGGCGGAACAGAAATTTTTGGTTTTCAAACTACTACAAAAAATAATGCTTGTATCGTACATATTATTGAGCCAAACTCTAATGCAGCAAAAGTTCTTAGTTTAGATGATGAAATTATTGCTATCAACGATAGAAAAGTAGAAAATAATAACATCAACGCCCTGATTGGTAGCAAACAAAATATTATGCTTACACTATTCAGACAGAAACACCTATACCACGTTATTCTCAACGTAAATACGGAAGATTACCTCAAAAACTATCAGCTAAGGACACAAAGTACCGCTGAAAACTCCAAGAAAGAAAATTTAGTAAGTTGGTTGGGCTAAGCAATTAGCCTTTCAAAGATTTGAATACGTCTAAATTCGTATTTTTGAATTGCTTGTAAAGTTGCAGGATAATGGCTAAAGCAATCGCTGTTTCGGCAGCAGCAACTACCATTATCAAAAGAGCGGTTACTTGCCCATCGATTTGTTGGTGGAAGTTACCAAAGGTCAGAAAATTTACGTTAGCAGCATTAAGCATTAGCTCTACGCCCACCAAAACAAGGAGGGCATTTTTTTTGCTAAGCACCAAGTAAAGCCCTATGCTGAACAAAAATAACCCAAGTAAAAGATATATTTGCATTTTTAACATATAAATACCAGACAACAACTACTACTCGTTGGTAATAGCATCCAAAAAATTACGAAGCAAGTAACTATCCTCTTCCTGAACACTTATTTCTCCGTATACGTTCAAAATATTTACAGAAGGGTAAAGGCTACTTCCTGTCTTGCGAGCCAGAAACCACACCTTTTCGCTTTCCAGCAAACCTACCAAATGCAAGTAAGTTACCTCGTCAGCAATGCTAAAAGTTACTTTTTGAGATTGATTTTCCATAATCATATTTATATTTATCTACTTTTAGCCTTCGTTGGTGTTCCTCGCCATAGTCTATCGGGATAGATACACGTTACAATGCGTATCTACAAGTTTTAATCCTAAGATTTTTAATATTTCTATTTGATTTTAATTATTTGATAATCAAATTTTTATTTTTTTTGTTGCATCAAAGAAGTCTTTAACTTGCGAAATTAAAAGCTTTTAGTAGTCTCGGCGGGAATCGAACCCACATCAAAAGTTTAGGAAACTTCTATTCTATCCATTGAACTACGAGACCTTTTGTGTAGCAAAGGTAATAAATCATTCGTTTTCTGACAAGAAATGCCAACCAAATTCTTCTCTCAAAAAATTAGGATATATCTGAAAATATTTATCTGATACGATTTTCTGAAGTACGTTTCTAAGTTCTTGTATGTTTTGTTTCTTTGCTGCTGAAATAAAAACCACTTCATCGGCTTCTTTTTTAGCAAGATAAGTTTGCTTTATTTCCTCTAAATTTATGTTCTCTTCATCAAGCTCTAATTTATCTATTTTATTAAACACCAACAATAATTTTTTGTCCGTAGCCCCTATTTCCGTAAGTGTCTGATTTACAACAGATATATGTTCTTCAAAACTCTGATGACTAATATCTACCAGATGTAGCAAAATATCAGCCTCAACAATTTCATCAAGTGTGGACTTAAAACATTCTATAAGCGTTGTAGGAAGTTTTCGGATAAAACCCACTGTATCAGTTAGTAAAAAGGGTATTTGCTCAATAACAATTTTTCTGACAGTAGCATCTACGGTAGCGAATAGTTTATTTTCAGCAAATACCTCCGCTTTAGAAAGTAAGTTCATTAGTGTAGATTTTCCAACATTGGTATAACCCACTAAAGCAACTCTCACCATTCCCTTTCGGGCTTTTCTGCGGGTATCACTCTGTTTTTCAATTTGTTCCAACTTGGTTTTGAGTAATGCTATTTTGCTGTTTACAATACGCTTATCTGTTTCCAACTCTTTTTCACCAGGTCCCCTCATTCCTATCCCTCCTTTTTGTTTGGAGAGATGCGACCACATTCGAGTCAGGCGGGGTAGTAAATATTGATATTGGGCAAGTTCTACTTGTATTTTAGCTTGTGAGGTTTTTGCCCTCAAAGCGAAAATATTCAAAATCAATAAACTTCTATCTAAAATCTTACATTTCAGAACGATTTCCAAATTTTTTACTTGTGAAGGTGTAAGGTCTTCATCAAAAATAACTGTAGCTATTTCTTGGGCTTGTATAAAACTGGCTATTTCTTCTAATTTTCCTTTTCCAACGAAGGTTTTGGGGTGTGGCTGTGGAAGATTCTGTACAAATTTTGCTTTCACTTCTATATGAGCTGTTTCTGCCAAAAAAGCCAACTCATCAAGATACTCTTGTGTTTGCTGTAAAGTTTGTTGTGGAGTATGTATTGCCACTAATACGGCTTTTTCTTTGGTTATTTTGTGTTCAATGTACGACTTTTTCTCTATCATAAGTAGCTTTTAAAACCTAAAAATATATTTTTTTTCTGAAAAAATTACATATTTTTTTTGTAGTTTATCTGAATTTTTCTCACTTTTGTATTTAGGCAAAGTATTTGCTTAGCATTATGTTTTAATAATGAATTCACAAATATAGTTATGAGAAATGTATTTACAATAATTTTGTTATTCTGGAGCATTGCTTCAATGGCAGGAGAAATTATTGCAAAAGGAACATATCAGGGTAAAAATATTTTTGTACAAAATCCGCTATCCTCTGACCGTGTGAGCTACTGTACCGAAGCCGTTTATCTGAATAATAAATTAGTTTTGCAAAACCCTAAAGCAAGCTCCTATGAGGTAAATATGTCTAAACTAAGTGTAGGAACCTCCGTAGAGATAAAAATAGTTTATAAAGATGGCTGTAAACCCAAAATTATCAACCCAAGCGTGATTAAAAGCGTATCTAATTTTAAGTTTACAAATACCGTAGTAAATGCTGATGATATTAGCTGGCAAGTGGAAGGCGAAACTTCCAACAGCGTATATTATATAGAGCATTATGTAAATAATAATTGGACGAATGTGAAAGTTATTACAGCTAAAGATAACCAAAATTCCTACTCTGTAAGTCTCAAACATAGTGCTGGTGTAAATAAATATCGTGTAAAACATCAAGCTAAATTAGGGCAGATAGCTTATTCTCCCACTGTTACTTACAATTCTACATCAGGAATGGTAAAATTTTATCCTCGTAATGTAAGTAATAAGATATATTTCACGGGTGTAGTAAGTTACGAAATTAGTAATGCCAAAAAGCAGGTGCTGAAAAAAGGAAAAGGTAGAGATGTAGATGTGAGTAGTTTGCAAAGAGGCGTTTATTATGTTACTTTTGATAACAGAACAGAGCAGTTTCTCAAAAAATAAAGCCCGTAAATTCAGTCAGCTTTTAACTCGCCACAAAAGTCTCTCTACTAAGGCTTTAAATATTATTTTCAGGTATTATAAATTGCTTTTTCGGTGGCAAGTAAAGTGTTTTGCATCAAAGAAATTACTGTCATTAAGCCTACTCCGCCTGGCACAGGTGTGATATAAGCAGCTTTTTGGCTTACCTCATCAAATTTCACATCTCCAATAATTCTATACCCCGATTTTTTGGAGCTGTCCTCTACGCGTGTAATGCCTACATCTATAATTATTGCTCCCTCTTTTATCATATCAGCTTTCAAAAATTCGGGCTTACCAAGTGCAACAATAACTATATCAGCCTCCTTCGTATATTTTTCAATATTTTGTGTTTTACTATGACATAAGGTTACTGTACAATTCCCTATTTTTGTATTTCTTGCCATCAAAATACTCATTGGTGAGCCTACGATATTACTTCTTCCTATCACAACACAATGTTTTCCCGTAGTATCTATTTGGTATTTTTCTAAGATTTGCAGAATCCCGAATGGCGTTGCTGGAATATAAGAGGGTAAATTTTTTGCCATTCTGCCAATGTTGATTGGGTGAAACCCATCAACATCTTTTTCAGGAGCGATACGCTCTATTACCTTATTTTCCGAAATATGCTTAGGCAAAGGAAGTTGCACAATAAATCCATCTATTTCCTCATCGCTATTGAGCTTATCTATCTGGCTAAGTAATTCATTTTCAGAAATATTTGCAGGAAATCTGATAAGTGAAGATGCAAACCCTACCTCCTCGCAATTCCGAACTTTGCTGGCAACATAAGTTTCACTTGCCCCATCATTTCCAACCAAAATTGCTGCTAAATGTGGTATTTTTTTTCCCTCTTTTTGAAGTGTTTGCACCTTTATTTTTAAGTCCGCCTTTATTTCCTCCGAAACTTTTTTTCCATCTAATAAAATCATAGTTTTTTTTGCAAAGTTAAGAATTTCTATGCGTATTTTGTGCTAATCCGAGTAATTTTATTAGCGTAAAAAGAATGATTTTTAGGTCTAAAAGAAAAGATACTTTTTCTACATAAAAAATATCATACTTTGTTTTTTCGTCAATGCTTGCCACTTTGGGCAATTTTACTTGAGCTAAGCCTGTAACACCAGGTTTTATGTTATGCCTTTTGTGTTGCTCTTTCGTATAAATTTGCATATACTCTGATAGCAAAGGACGAGGACCAATCCAACTCATTTCTCCTCTCAAAATATTGATCATTTGTGGAAGTTCGTCAAGGTGTGTTTTTCTAAGCCATTTACCAATATAGGTTTCCCTCTGCTCATCTGTTCCTTCATTTTCGTTGAGGGTTCTGAACTTTATAAGCCCGAAAGGCTTACCTTGGTAGCCTGGTCTTTGTTGGATAAAAAATATTTTTTTATCGTTACTAATGTAAAGAAGGACTGAAATAAAAATAAAAGGAAGAAAACACAGGGGCAATAAAAGGAACACAAGAATGGCATCACCTATTGGTTTGATAAAAGTGACGTACATTTGTATAGTTTACTTCTGCAAAAATATTCTTTTGGTATTATTATTTCTTGCGTTACCAACCTCCACAATAAATACTTCGGAACGGTTGCTGCTCATATCAAACTCCTTGGAAAAACGTCCTTTCTGGTTAGAAGCCTCTTGGGCTACCAAGTTGCCCACCATATCATATACTTTTATATACACGGGATTACCATCAGGGTTCTCAAATAAAACTAAAAATCTACGAGCTGCCGTTTGCCTCACCTCAAAATCTATACTTGTGAAGCTTAGTTTTTTTGGGCTTGGTATATCAAGGGGCAGAGCCTCTGCCGCTTCTACATAATTTAAGAGCGACATCAATGATAAAAAGGTATAAAGTATCAAGTTTTTCATTTTGCAGTTATTTTGAAGTATGTGTATCAAAATTCTTGCCAAATGAACGAGACTACGGCTTTTTTTTATAGTAGCTCAGAATTATCATTTCTTTGTCAGTAAAAAGAAATATTTTCTCCTTATTTATTAAAAAAAAACTTTTGTAATCGTGCTCAATAGGCAAATTTATGTTTTGTGTAGAACCTTCGTACAAGTGTAGCAAATATAAGTTTTTTTTTTGAATATATGCTATATTATCTTCAAAAAATGTAAAAAAATACAAATTTGATACGTGTAAGTTTTTCTTGAAATTTCCAAAATTATCAAAAACAAAAATGCCATTATTGCTATCTAATACCCAAAGTGTGTGCTGATATTCCCTTAAAAAGTCAATTTGTAATGCTTTTTCCTTCTCTATCAAAGCCATAGAAATGGTTAGCATAACTTTTTTTGTGAGCGGATTATACTTTTTAATAGCAAAATTTTGCTCGTCGAAAAGCCATAAATTACCATCATCAGCGTAAGTAAGCAGACGCACAAACCCAAGTTCTGGGTTATCAAGGGTAACTTCCTCTATAGGGCTCATAAAGCGGTTGAGCCAAATATATTTTTGTAAATCTCTATAAAACAATAATATACGAACACCTATCCAAGCCTCTATCACGTCAGGTGGTATATTTTGCATTGGCACAAAGCTAATCAAGCTATCTCCTTGTTCATTGTATTTACACACTATACCATTTTTTAGAGCTACATACACATTTCCTTGCAAGTCTATTGAAGCTGCCTGAGGGCTATTTACTAAGATAATTTTTTTTACAGATGTAATATTTTGTGATTTTACTTCGTAAAAAAACAAAAAAAATGCTATGAATAAGATACTTAAGTTCCGCATTTATGCCAAATTAGGAATCTCTAACTTGAAAATCGTGCCTACTCCATATTCGGAGTGCATACTAATTTTACCATTAAGTTTATGAATGATTTCTTTGACAATATACAAACCCAAACCAGAACCCTGACTTTTCTCATTAGCCCTATAAAACATCACAAATACATTTTCTAAATGTTGCTTCTCTATCCCTTGCCCATTATCCGAAATAGTGATAAGGGCTTTCTCTGGTAATACCTCTATTTGTATTTTTACGTGAGAGAGAATACCCTCTCTACGATATTGGACACTATTACTAATAAGATTTCCTAACATTATAGCTAACCTACTTGCATCAGAAACAAAAGTATACTCTTGCTTGATGCTGATTATTTTTTTTACTTTATCATATCCTAAATCTGCTTTTCTTTGTTTTAACACATCATTAAGCAAATCTCTGAAAAAAATTGATTGTTTTTGAATATCTATGCGAGCGTTACGCAACAAACCCGTCAGTTCTTTGGTATAAGAGTCTAATCTTTGGATACTTTTTTCTTGCATTTCCAAATACATATTCAGATTATTTGGATTGTTATCTACTTTCATCAACTGAATAAGCCCAATAAGCGATTTGAGGGGCGAGCTAAGTTCGTGAGAAATACTATACACAAATCTGTCTAACTCTGCATTCAGTTTCGTTAATTCTTCATTTTGATGAGAAAGTTGCTGCGTACGGCTTTCTATCATTTCTGCGAGTTCTATATTTCGCTCTCGTTCCAAGTCTTTTTTAGCTTTTTCTTTCAAAATTTGGCTTTCTTTATAGCTTATTTCTTTTCTTATATCCTCAAGTTTTGCCACAATTCCCGCAGATAGCATTGAAATATAAGCCATATAAGCCGTATGCAAACCGTAACTTGCCCACCAAGTATTTGCCCATATATCAAACATTGTGATTAAATTAAGAAATGACAGCCCTACCAAAGCTATATTAGCTATTGTAAAATATTTCGCTATTTTCATTTTATTTTGGTACGCCCAAAAAAAGCCGCCCAAAAAAACCAACAAATAAGCAGGAAGTAATACAATCAATGTATATACACCCCAAGTATGATTGAAATAGGTAAGCAAAGCATTGCTAACATAAATGCCACTAAGTACTACAAAAAGTTTGTGTAGTAAATAATGCTTGGGAATATTGAGTAGGTAAATAGATAAAAACGTAGAACTTGCCAAAGCCAAACTGATTAAAAATGCCTCCGGACTATTGGTAAATCTATAAATGGTGGGCAGATAGTACGCAAGTACGCCATCATAAGAAGCAACTGCAAGCACCGAAAAGAATATATTTAGAATAAAACCAAACAAAAAAGGCTTTTTAGTAGTAATAAAAGCTATCAAGCTAAAACCTAACAAAAGCATCGCAAAGCCATAAAACAAGCCTAAGGTTATATGTGTATTTTGAAGCTTTTTTTGGTATTGTTGAGCTAACTCAATTTTTGCGGGAAAGGTAAAAAAGCCATTTGTACGAGCTTTGATATACAAGGTATAAACTTCACCTGCTTTGATAGGCATTAAGAAAGCTATTTGTGTATTTGATATTTTCTTCTCTTCAGGTTTTATTAGCGTACCAGACTTCGATTGGTAACAAAGTTGGTGTTGGGCATCTACAATAAAAAACTCTACTTCCGCTAAAGAGGCATCTTCAATCAGAAAAACAAAATCCTCACTTGTTCTCTTCTGAATATCTACTTTAAGCCAATAAGTTTTGGCACTGAAACCAAAATTAAAAAAACGATTATTGGGTAGGTATTTAAAGTCAAGTGTATTTTTTTTCAATATATCATTGATGTTGTAGTCTGTATTTTGTGTAGCTACTTTTAATTTTGCATTGATGTACCCTTTCTTCTTAGCGGCTTCGTCAAGCACTAAGGTTTCATTGCTTGCTTTGATAGCAAAATGCAAGAAATTAAGAAAGACTATCAAATATATCTTTTTCATTTATTTTCTGTTTCTTTGTGATTGGTTAATGGTATGGTAAAAGCGAAGGTAGTTCCTTTTCCTTCCACGCTTTTTACTTCTATTTTACCTTTATTTTTCTCCACAAACTCCTTTACCAACACAAGCCCTAAACCTGTTCCTGTTTCGTTAGCTGTACCTTTGGTAGAGTGCCTTGTATCTATACGTAGGATTTTATCCAAAACCTCCTGACTCATTCCTACGCCTGTATCAGAAATGAATACTTTTACTTCACTATTATTGTTTATTTGGCACATTACCGAAACTTTTCCATCAATAGAGGTAAATTTAATTGCATTGGAAATTAAATTTCTAACAATCGTGTTAAGGGTATTAGCATCTGCCCAAACTTCTATATCTTTAGGAATTTGATTGACCAACAAGATACCTTTTTGTTTGGCTGACATATCTAATAATTCAACATTTTGTTGGATAAGAGCGTGTAAGTTTACTGCGTCAAAATGGTACTCAAGCACTCCCATTTGTGAGCGAGACCAAGAAAGTAGATTTTCTAAAAGATTGTAGAGGTTTTTGACTGATTTGCTAAGATTAGCACTCATAAACACAATATCCTCACGGCTCATTTCATCAAGATGATGTGTCATTATATTAAGAAAAGCTGTGAGTGAATTTAGGGGGCTTTTTATATCGTGAGCCAAAATAGATAAAAATTTATCTTTGGTATGATTGAGTTGCTCGAAGGCTAATCTTTGCTTCTCCAGTTCTTCCGTTTGGACTTTCAAAGCATCATTTTGCTCCACTAAAGTTTGTTTGGCTTCAGCAATCTTTGCTTTTAAGTTTTTTTGCTGCTCGCGTATAAGTTGAAATCGCTGTCTAATCAGTAGTAAAGCTAATAAAATGAGCAATAACACAATAAGCACATAAAACCACCAAGTTTGCCAAAAAGCTGCTTTTATTGTAAAAGTATAACTGCTATATTCGGTACAATTCCCTGATAGACAAGCTCTTACTTTAAAGGTATACGTACCCGGTGGCAGATTGGTATATACCACTTCTGTTTTCCTTGATTTATTCGTCCATTCTTTCTCCAAGCCTTCCAATATCCATTGGTATTTAATTCTATTGACATATTCATAATTGTTTACCTCAAAATGAAAGGATAGATAGTTTTTATTATGAGGTAAAGAGAGATTTTGGGGCAGTGATGTCCAAGGAATTAAACCTTTATGATACTGCTTAAAATCTGTACTTAGCCAATCTGTATTTTGAAGAAATAACTGTAAATCTGTTATTTGCACAGAAATATTTGCTTGTTCTTCCTCTGTTTGTTTTTTAGTAGTAGGTGTATACTTCAAAAGTCCTTTTACCGTTCCTATCCAGATATTTCCTGTTTTATCCTCAAAAATAGCCCTTTCATTAGCCTCTACCCCTGCTATACTATTGTGCCTATCATAATTTTTTATTTTAATGATTTCACTTTTATCATTGAGTAAAACTTGTGTAACCCCCAACTGTGTACCTAACCAAAGCTGATTTTTGCTATCAGCAAGAATCGCATAGATATTATTGGAAAGTAGCCCTTCTCTTTCTGAGAAAAGAGTAAAATTTTGATTATCAGACTTATATCTTAAAAGTCCTCCTAAGGTTGCCACCCAAATATAGCCATTTTTATCTTCTGTGATATGAGCTACATAATCTCTTGGCAAGCCGTTTTTTAGTGTGTGATTTATGATTTTATTTCCATTTATTATAGAAATACCGTGTATCGTTCCTATCCAGACTTTTCCGCTGCTATCTTCAAAAACATCATTCACCAAATCACTAACAATATTTTTGTTCTTTTTTGTGTAATGAAGCGTTTTCTTGGTATCCTTATCAAAAAAATAAACACCATCTTGATAAGTAGCAAAATAAATTCCTTTTTTGGCTACAGTAATGGAGGTAATATGTAGGCTATCGGGGAGGTTATAGGCACGAGAAATATTTTTTAATGTAGCTCCTTGGTAAGTCCAAAGCCCCATAGGAGTAGCCAATAATACATCTCCTTTCTCACTAAAACGAATGGTTTTTACTCTTAATAAGTCCTTTGGCGTTTTGATAGGCAAAAATTTATCTCTATCAAACCTCAAAAATGGCTGTTCCCCTGATTCTCCTATCCATAAATTCCCCTCCTTATCCTGATTGATAGCCCAAATCATGCCTGTTTCTAAGCCAGCTTCATTGTAAAACTGCACAAAAGCCTCCTTCTTAAACCTAAATAAGCCTCTTCCATAAGAGCTAAGCCAAACATTCGCATTATTATCAGCAAAAATGACATCTATTGTGTTAGTTTCCAAGCCATTTTTGGTAGTATAGTTTTCGATTTCCCCATCAAAAATAGAAAAAATACCTTTTTTCCTCACTGAAAAGCATTTCCTGCCCTCTTTATCCTCTGTAAAACTCAATAAATCCTGCAATTTGAAATCAGAAAGGCTATGTTTGAGACTAAGGTTATGATTGCTATAAGTGTATAACTCTACTTGCTTATTACGATAATTTTCAACAAAAATTTGAGCCAGTCCAGCCTTATCACAGCCGTATAAAATCGTATTTTTGCCTGCAAGTAATTTGGTAAGAGGAGAAATGGAAAGTTTATTCCCATCGAACTCAAAAAAGCCTTTCTGGGTTTGTATAAGTAAATTTTGCTGATGAAGAGCAATGTTATAGATTTGGTTATCTTTGGTTAGAAATAAATGCTGGAGCGTAAAATCTATAAAAACAGACTCTTTGTAGGAAATTATTTTTGCCCCCCCTTGTTCTTGCTGGAGCAAGAACCAGACAACTCCTTGTTTATCCTCACATACTTGATAGGCATTACTATTAGGTATGCCGTCTTTCTGGGTATAATTAGTAAATTTTTGACCATTATAGATGCTAATGCCCCTTTCTGTGAGAAACCAAAGATTTTTCTTAGAGTCTTCAAATATTTTTTTTACTCTGTTGTGCACCAAACCTTTGGTATCATCAAATACTTTGAAGTTTTTTCCATTAAAACGGGCTGCCCCTCCCCCATTAGTAGCTACCCAAATACTACCTCTGCTATCTTGGTAAATATCTAATACCTCTGATTGTGGTAAGCCCTGCTCAGAGCCATAACTAAAAAAGCGATATTTTTGAGAAAAGCCGTTTAGAGCAATACTCCAACTCACAACAAAGCCAACGATATATCTGCCCCAAAATGTCATCTATATTATATTAAAGTTGTTTACTTATTTTGCACTGATTGGTGTTTTTAGTTTAGATTTTATAAAAATACGTTTCAAATAGTAACCTGCCAGACCTGCTACCGAAGCTAATAAAGCCCCTAAAAGACCTGTTATGATAAAAAACCATTCGCTTGCTGCCGACACCCCCAACAATTGGGCTACCCGCATAGAAAGAATTTGGTCATTTTGTATATCTTGCCAAAAAGCCATTCCTGACCAGACTAAAAACACAGAGAAAAAAGCCGAGAAGAATACCCCCCAAGCCGTTTTTCCCAGCAAAGCCGAAATCACATAGCTGACCAAAGCCACTACCCATACTTCCCAATGTAAAAAATACTGTAAAACAAATGTCAAAACAGCAATTAGAACAAAGACCATTAATTTTTCAGTTTTAGTTTTTGCTGCGATACGCCCATCCAATTACAAAGTTTGAAAAGCATTCTTGCAGCTACATTTGCGTCCCATTCCTCATTCTCCACCTCACCACAGGCTACCTCTACCAAATCAAAAGCGATAATTTTTTTACCTGCTAATACTATTTTTTTTAGAAGATAAGCAATTTCAAAAAACTCAAAACCACCAGCTACAGGCGTACCTGTATGCGGGCAAAGTTTAGGGTCTAAACCATCTATATCAAAGCTAATATACACATTATCAGGTATTTGAGCTATGATTTCATCACAAATATTATCCCAAGTAGCCCCTTGATATTGTTTTTCTTTAATACTTTGGTCAAAGAAGGTAGTTATGCGATGAGGATTATCAGCTATAAGTTCTGCTTCCGCCTGGCAATAATCTCTGATACCTATTTGCACCAACTTACTCATTTGCGGAATTTTAAGGGCATTATACATAATAGAAGCATGAGAAAACTCGAAACCTTCGTAAGCCTCTCTCAAATCAGCGTGAGCGTCTATCTGCAAAATTGCAAAATTATCATATTTAGTTGCTAAAGCTTGTATCAACCCTAAAGGAGTGCTGTGGTCTCCCCCTAACAAAGCAACCATTTTTCCCTTATTCAGTAGGTGAAGAGCTGTTTCTCGTACCCAATCATTTAGTTTTTGGGCTTCCTTGTTTACTACCTCTGGTATTTCTTGCAAATAAGGCACTTCCTTATGAGCTTCTTCGGGCTTGCCATCTTCCAGCCACTCTATATATGTTTCGGCTTCTTCTCTAAGTGTTTCGTTGAGTTCAAACCATTTATCAGGAAAAGGAAGCATAGCTACACCCAAATGCCAAGC
>JANRLU010000122.1:0-1809 GCA_033762275.1 Thermonemataceae bacterium
CCAAGTTTTGCAGTTGTCGGATGGCTCGTGGAATAGTCTGAAGCTGATTGCGCGAAAGATTGATAAATGTGAGCTGATTGAGTTTTAAGATAGCTGTCGGGAATTGACTCAGTTGATTGTCTTCTAAGTTCAAATCTTTCAGATTTTTCAGTTTACTAAAAGAAGCAGGCAAAGAACGTATCTGATTGTTCTGCAAAAAAAGGCTTTCTAAATTGGATAAATTTCCAATAGCTTCCGGCAGACTTTGTATGGATGTGCTGGTAAGCATCAAAGTCTGCAAATTTTTCAAACGCAAAATTTCAGCAGGGAAACTTGTATAATTTTTATTTTGCAAAACCAGTCTAAACACCTTGTCCGGCTGTAGAAGCGCGGAATCCAAATCATTAAAAACAGCGACTTGGTCTAAGGCTATGCTATCTAAGGGTGGCTGTGTGGGTTGTGCTGTGGTAGCAAGGGCAAAAAATAAACAAAGAATAAGAGTAAAAAGAATGTACTGAACAGATGTATAGGTGTGTAAATGATTTTTGTAATTCATAAGAAACCAAAACAGTAAAACAATGAAATATATGCCAAATTTAGAACGTTTTCGTTACTTTGCAGGAAAAATGCGTCAAGTTTTTTGTAAAATACAAATAAGGCTGTAAATTTTATGCCATCAAAACGAGATTGCATTATGACCCAAAAGATTACCGTATCGTTAGCCTGCTTGTGCTTGATGTGGAGTAATCTATCTGCCCAGCGAATCATCATTGATAGCCTTGAAAAAGCATTGGTGGGTGTTACAGATATTCGCAAACAAATCGACCTCAGTAATGAAATCAGCTTTGCCTATACTGTGGTAAAGCCTGATACTGCTTGGAGCATCGCAGAGATGACCTATCAAAAAGCCAAAGACAACAAATACATCAAAGGTATGGCAAGAGCCGCCTATTGCAAGGGTTCTGCTGCGTTCTATCTGGGTAATTATGACTTGGATATTCAGAATACTTTGGAATGTCTGCGCCTTTACGAGTCCATCCAAGATAAAGTAGGTACAGCCGCTACACTCTCAGGCTTGGGCATCAGCTATGATTATCAAGGGCAGTATGATTTGGCAATCGAATGTCTGCAGAAAGCAATTGTATTGGCAAAAGAAATAAAAGAAACCCGTACATTGGGTGTTGCTTTGTGCAATCTGGCGAACGTGTATAGCAAGACAAAAAAACTGGAGAAATCCCTGCAATTTGCCTTAGAATCTGAACAAGTGTTGTCAGGCTTTTCCGACCTGCGTGCTTATGCGTATGCTTTAAACGCTGTTGCCAACGCCTATCTGGAGTTAGGAGAATACCAAAAAGCACTCACTTACAATGCTAAAAACCTGAAAGTATGTCAAAAAGCCGCTGAGTTTGATACCTATATCAGCGTCTTGATGAATGAAGGTAAGATATATAAACATCTCCAAGATTATCCAAAAGCCGAAAAAAACCTATTAGAAGCCTTGAAAATGGCTCAAGAAATGCGAAATAGGTCAAAAATCAAAGATGCCAATATGGAGGTGGCAAACTTGTACCTTGTCATCGGAGATTATAAACAAGCGGCAAATTATTTCCGACAATACGCCCTCATCAAAGATACTTTGCTGTCGGAAGCCAATGCCAAAAATATTGCTCAGATGCAGAGCAAGTATAACATAGAAAAAAAAGACACGAAAAATAAACTCTTACGCAAACAACAACAATTGGATAAAGTAATCCTCAAACAACAGTTTTGGGTAATTGTTTCGATTGGTGTTTTTTTAGCCTCTTTGATTTGTATTTTGGTCATTGTATA
>JANRLU010000123.1:0-10469 GCA_033762275.1 Thermonemataceae bacterium
TTTCCTGATTTCGGAGGCACTAAGGCTCAAATTTTTGAGTTTTTCCCAATAAGTTTGCTCATGAGTGAGCAAAATATTTGCTTCATGGAGTTTTTTTGGTTCAAATAAATTTTCATTGCTAATAGTACCTTCGTATAAAAGTTGTTCTGGGATAAGCTCGTATTTCTCCATCGGAAACCTATGCCCCAAAGGTAAAGGGTGGCAAAAACAAGCAGACCAAGCAATTTTTAGCATAATTTAGTTGTTTTCAAGATAAGATTTTTTGAAGAAATGAAAAAACTCAGCATTTAAAATACTGTCTGTTTGTATTTCTAAAATTTTTGCTGCTTCACTTTCTTTAAAAAAAGATGCTAATTGATTTTCAAGGCTTTGCCAATCAGTAGCCAAGTGATATATTAAGTTAAATCTTTTGGCAATATGTTCGGTGTTATTATTTTGTTCGGTTTCAAAATAAGTTTTTAATGCTGGCAACTGAGCCGAGTTGGGCAGAATCCTAAAAATCCCTCCTCCAAAATTGTTGAGTACAATTACTCTAAAATTTTTAGGTGTGTATTGATGCCAAAAAGCATTGTTATCATACAAAAAAGCCATATCCCCAGTAATTAAGCAACTCAGTTTATCAGTTGCCAAACTGATGCCTAAAGCTGTACTTGTAGAGCCGTCTATGCCACTTGTTCCTCTGTTTGCAAATACTTCAATATTTTTTGTTGCTTCTAAGCCTATATAATTGGCGTACCTGACGGTCATACTATTGGCTAAATGCAGCAAACAATCTTCTGGTAACTGTTTGAAAATCTGATAAATAACAGCAATTTCGCTGAAAGATTTATTTTCATCAAAGAATTTTTGGAGAAACTCTTTTGCTTTTTTATTTTCATCTTGCCAAAGCTGAAAATATTGCTGATTATTTATGTTTTTTCTTGAAAAACTTATATAGTGATTTAAAGCAACTTCTGCCGAAATGGGCAGATGATGGCTAAGGTGCTGAAAAGTGTCAGGGGCTTCTCCGTGCTCTTGGATATGCCAATGGTAACGAGGCGGATATTTTCTTAAAAATTCTTTTAACGTTTTAGAAATCACTGATTTTCCGATGGTTATGAGTAAATCAGGCTGAAGTTTTCGGGCTAAAACTTCATCTTTTTGAGCTAAAATAAGGTCATGTTGTGTGATACTTGGCTCAAATGTGTAAGTATTAGCTATCAAATCAGCAAGTACGGGAATATGGAAACCTTGTTCTTTGCTTAATTCTTTTAATTTTTCTATAATAGCTTCATTTTTAGGGATTTGCCCTATTACAATAAGTTGTCTGGGGCATAATTCCTCTATGTTCATCAAGTTTTGCCAGTCAATTTCAACAGGGCTGCTCGTGATTTTTATTTGCTCAATTATTCTGACATTTTTATCAAAAATGATTTCTTCCTCAGGCTTCGGATAGAAGGGTTCGCGTATAGGAATATTGATATGTACGGGCTGTTTTTGCTGCCATTGAGTTAGGTTAATAGCTTGGTTTACAATACGATTGATGTGCCATAAGCTATCAGGGTGCTGGTAATCTGTGGGAAGATTGAAAGACTTTTTTACATGTTTTCCATAAATATTCTCTTGTCTGATGGTTTGCCCGTCGAGTTGGTCTATCCACTCAGGAGGTCTATCAGCGGTGAGCACAAGCAAAGGAATTTCTTGAAAAAAGGCTTCAGCAATAGCTGGAGCAAAATTAAGGCTGGCTGTTCCGGAGGTACAAATAAGGACAACTGTTTCTTTACTCTGCTGGGCAAGTCCTAAAGCGATAAAAGCGGCACTACGTTCATCAGCAATCACCCTACAGTGGATAGCGGGGTGCTTGGCGAAAGCTAAAGTGAGGGGGGCAGAGCGAGAACCTGGTGAAATAATAGCATTTTTTATTCCTTTTTGAGCACAAATTTCAGCAATATTATATAAAGCAGGTAAAAGCATATTGTATTTTATCTAAAATTTTACATTAGCAAAGCAATTTCTGCAAAGAGCTTCATATTTTTCGGTTTCTCCAAGTAAAATGGTATCATTTTTATCTACCAAGCGATGAGAATATTGGGCTACACCACCACATTGCATACAAATGGCGTGTACTTTGGTTACGTACTCTGCAATGGCAATAAGTTCGGGCATTGCTCCGAAAGGTTTGCCCAAATAATCCATATCAAGCCCTGCAATAATTACTCTTTTTCCCATATTAGCAAGTTTATTACAAACTTCAACTATCTCATTATCAAAAAATTGAGCTTCGTCTATTCCTACAACTTCGCAATTACTCGCATACAAATAAATTTCGGCAGAGGCATTGATGGGCGTAGAGCGAATAGCATTGGCATTATGCGAAACAACATCTGCTTCGTGGTAACGTGTATCAATAGCTGGTTTAAAGATTTCTACCTTTTGTTTGGCTATTTTGGCTCTATTGAGCCTTCTAATAAGTTCTTCGGTTTTTCCAGAAAACATAGAGCCACAAATAACTTCTATCCAGCCTGTTTTTTGGGGTAAATGAGGTTCTACAAACATAGCAATACTTTGGAATGAGATATAAAAAACGCAAACTACGTATTATACAGTTATTTCGCCGCATAAAGAGCTTTGTAATTTTTCTAAACGCTCTTCAGGGCTAAAATTACTTCCTAAAAGGTACATCAGTTTGCTTACAGCGGCTTCCGTTGTCATATCTTTTCCACTAATAACACCAATATCGGCTAAATGTTTGCTGGTTTCGTATCTGCCTTGCAGTACCATTCCACCATAACACTGCGAAATATTAAGTAAGATTTTGTTGCCTAAAACAGCTTTTTCCAGAATATCCAAGAATTTTTTATCAGTAGGGGCATTTCCAGAGCCATAAGTTTCCAAAACAATGGCTTTTGCAGGTGTATCTAAAAGTGTTTTTTCTATAAAATAAAGTGGTAAGCCTGGGAAAAACTTTAAAAGAAGCACATTGGTATCTAAGTTTTGGTGAAGCAACAAAGGTTTATTAGGCAAAGTTTTGATAAAGCTATAATTGTACTGAATATCTATGCCTGCTTCTGCCAAGTGGGGGTAGTTTTGAGAACTAAAAGCGTTGAAGTGTCTGCTTTCCACTTTTCTGGCTCTATTACCTCGCCACAGAAAATAATCAAAATAAATACATACTTCTGGTACAAGGGCTTTTCCTTCTTTACTTTTTGCCCCTGCAATCTCCAAAGCTGTGATGAAGTTGCTTCGGGCATCATTGCGAGCTTCACCGATAGGTAGCTGAGCCCCTGTAAAAATAACAGGCTTGGCGATATTTTCTAACAAAAAACTAAGAGCGGAAGCACTATAAGCCATTGTGTCTGTGCCGTGAAGCACAACAAAACCATCATAAAAGAGGTAATGCTCTTCAATAAGTTGGGCTAAAAGTAACCAATGTTCGGGCGAAATATTGGAGGAGTCTAAAGGCTCATCAAAGGCGAGTACGGTGATTTCATAGTCAAAACGGCTTAGCTCAGGGATACGTTCTTGGATATTTTCAAAATTAAAGGCTTGCAAAACGCCCTCTTGGTTGTAGCTCATACCAAGAGTTCCGCCTGTATAGATTACCAAAATAGAGGCTAAATGAGGCTTTGGCGTAGCCGTATTGATGGTTATTTTCTGCATTTTTGTATAAATCAAGTTGGCAATTTATATAATCAAACAAATTAAGAATAGCAGTTATTGCAAAAGTCTTAGACTTAATTTACTAATAAGTGACTTCATATTTTAGGTAAATATATAAAGTTAACTTTGATTGACAAAAAAGAAGTTTATGAGTTTACCTAATTTTTTTGCTAGTTCTGTTTTGATACTTATATCACAATTTGTTTTATTTCAATTTTTCCCCTTGCAGTGGCAAGTTTGAAAATATGACACAATTTTTTAATGCAAAAGTTAAAAAATTACTTATTCTTGCTCACAAGTTAGGCTTCACCAACAAAAAATGTTGTTGGTGAAGCTACGCTTAAACACCAACAACAGACGAAGCAATCAAAAAGATAAATAAAATAACTTAGTACTGATACACAAAAGCATTGATATTCATGCCAGCACCAACTGAGGCAAACAGCACAATATCACCTTCTTGTAAGGTTTGATCTTCAAGATTTCCTTTTGTAATTAAATCGTAAAGAGTGGGGATAGTTGCCACACTCGAGTTTCCAAGTTTTTGAATATTCATGGGCATGATGCCAGCAGGTGGCTTCATACCATATAACTTGAAAAAATGGCTTAAAATAGCTTCATCCATTTTCGCATTGGCTTGATGAATCAAGATTTTCTTTACTTTTTCGATAGGAATATTGCTTTTTTCCAAGCAGGTTTTCATGGCTTGTGGAACATGCTTTAAAGCAAATTCATAAATTTTTCTACCATGCATTTTAATGTATCGAGTGGTATCAGGCAACTCTTTATTATAGGATTTACCAAAATATAAATAAGATACTTCTTCGTAAGTGAAGGAGGCTGATTCATGTGAGAGAATACCACCATCTTTATTGCTAGCTTCTATAATGGTTGCACCAGCTCCATCTGAATAAATCATACAATCTCTATCATGATGATCTACCACTCTTGAAAGCGTTTCAGCACCAATAACCATACATTTTTTAGCAATACCAGCCTTGATAAATGCTGATGCTTGAATGACTCCCTCTATCCAGCCTGGGCAACCAAATAAAATATCATAGGCTACGCATTTCGGGTTTTTAATTTTAAGGGAATGTTTAACTCTGCTTGCTAAACTAGGTACTGCATCTGCTTGTATCGTCCCTGACTTTACATCTCCAAAGTTATGAGCTAAAATGATGTAATCGAGTGTTTCAGGGTCTGTTTTTGAGCTTTCGAGGGCTTCTTGAGCTGCCAAAAAGCCAATATCTGAAGCTGTTAGGTTTTCTGTTACGTATCTTCTTTCTTCTATTCCTGTAATTTCAAATAATTTTTGAGCTATAATTTCATTGTTGAGAGGTAAGATATTTCCTTCTTCATTCAGAAAGGTATGTTGGGCAAAATATGTATTGGTAATACGTTTTGCTGGAATATAGCTTCCAGAAGCTGTAATGTGTACATTCATGGGATTGGGGGTAAGATGAAACATAGATGGGAAAGATTCAATAAGCAAAGGTTTGGAGTGGCAAAAGTAAAACCAATGCTTGAAAACCAATCTGAATGAAAGAACACATCAAACCTAAATTTGGGAAAAAAAACTCAAAAAACATAATTTTTACTATGTTTTTTGAGTTTCTAAAGAACAAAAATTTGAAAAATAGAACTATTTATAGAAAATGTATCAATTTAGTAATTTATTTTTCTGTTTTTCAAACCCTTCAAATGTAATTAAACCTTTTTCAAAAAGTTCATTGAGTTTGAGAATTTCTTCAGCTATAACAATAGCTGTTTTAGAAGCCTTTTTTTCACTTTAGTTGGTGAAATACCAAACTCGGCAGGAAAATGAATCCTTCTAAGAGTTTCAAACTCTTGGAGGGATGATATTACGGTCTGGAAAATCGACCCAAGAGAGAAAAATATAAAAATTGGTCTCAGCGAGACGCTAAGACCAGAAGGGGGGCAAAAAAAAATCATAAAATACTAAAAGATAGATAATCTATAATTCCGTATTCTACCTTACTTCTTAAATAGATATTGGTATATGTATCTCCAATTTTTAAATAAAAAAGTAAGAAAAAAAAATCATTTTTTTTACCTAATAACAACGAATGCTTCGTGTTTATTTCTTTATATTGAAAGGTTAAATATACTCTGATAGCTTTTATCTTTTTTAGTAAATATATTAGGTTTTCATTTTTTAGTTCTTTTTTAACATAGTTATTTTCATCAGGGTATAATATTTCTAAGAAAGAGAAATGATTTAGCATGTTGTTTTCTATCCATTTTATAGCTGACTCATAAGAATTAAACTTATGAGCCACATAAAACTCTTGTTCAAGTTCGTTCATCCAACTACTTTGTTGCATAAGGCATTAATTTATTGTCAAAAAAAACTCTTATCCTCCTTTCTGGTCTTAGCGAGATGCTAAGACCAGAAAGGAGGGGGGCATTGCCTTAGTCCTCCCGCTCAAAAATATGTAATATCACCCTTCCAAGAGTTTCAAACTCTTGGAGGGATTCATCTTCCTACTATGTTTGGTTATTTAAGCGTAGCAACACCAATAAGGGCAAAGAGATTACCAAAATAGAGACTAAATGAGGCTTTGACGTAGCCTTATTGATAGTTATTTTCTGCATTTTTGTATAAATCAAATATTTAACCTATCTTTCATCAAAAAAATAGTTATTATGCAGGAGCAATTTCTTCATTTTTTGTGGCAATACCAATACTTCGAGCAGCAAAATTTACAAACTACGCAAGCAGAAAGCCTTGAAATTTTAGAAATAGGCAAACATAACAGCAACGAAGGTGCTGATTTCGAGCAGACCTTGCTACGAATAGGAAATATGGAATGGCAAGGAGATATTGAAATTCACTGGAAAAGTTCAGACTGGAACAAACATAAGCATCATCAAAATCCTCGCTACAATCGCGTAATATTGCATATCGTTTGGGAGAATGATGTGGAAGATGTTTTCAGGGAAGATGGAACACCATTGCCTACTTTGGAGCTAAAAAAAAGAGTAAATCCTGATTTATTAGAAAAATATAAGTATCTTCAAGATAGCTCGTACAAAATTCCTTGCCGAAAAGTAGTCAGCCATATAGAGCATTTGTATTGGTTTTTGATGTTGGATAAGGCTTTAGCCCATCGTTTAGAGCAAAAAGCTCAAAAAGTAGAACAAATTTGGTTGGCTTGCCAAAAAAATTGGGAAGAAACGACTTATAGATTACTGGCTCAGGCTTTTGGCTTTAAAATCAATGCTGATGCGTTTTTGAGATTAGCCGAACAACTACCGCTCAAAATCTTGCTCAAACATAGTACTGACCTACTACAGATGGAAGCTCTTATTTTCGGGCAGGCAGGCTTTTTGGAAGATGACACGGAAGTAGAAGATGAATATTTTGTGCGTTTGCAGAAGGAATATCGTTTTTTGAAAGCTAAATATGAGCTTCATTCGCTTAAAAGTAGCGAATGGAACTTTGCCAAACTTCGCCCCGCTAATTTCCCTACCTTGAGGCTTGCTCAATTTGCCCAGATTATTCACCAGCATATCAATTTATTTTCTGTTTTCTTGTATGCTGAGCAATACAAAACCTTAGAAAAAATCTTATTGGTAGAACCTTCAGATTATTGGAAAACACATGTTGTTTTTGGTAAAACAAGTAAGGGAGTATTCTATAAATTGGGAAAAGTAAGTTTCGAGAATATAGTCATCAATATGCTTGTGCCTTTGCTTGTGTTGTATGCTCAAAAAAATAATAAACAAGATGCAATGGATAAAGCTCTTCGTTTTTTACAAGCTATCAAGGCAGAGGAAAATTACATTACAAGAGAGTGGCAAGAGTTAGGCATCAAAGCTCAACACGCCGCCGACTCGCAGGCTCTTATAGAGCAATATAACTATTTTTGTATGGAAAAAAAGTGTCTTTCTTGTGTAATTGGTGCAGAAATACTAAAAAACAAAAAATAAGGCTCGCTTTTTTGCTTTTTGCCAATGTATCCTTTATTTTTGTCTTTCTTTGTGGCACTAAAAAACCTAAATTATAGGAAAAACATTACACTAAAAGATATTAGAACTATAAATACGAACAATGAAAATTCGCAAAAATACTTATCTTGTGGTAGGTTTTTTATCTGTAATTATTTTCTCTACGACTTGGTTTATTCGCAGTAAGCAAGAAGAAACAGACCTGCTTGTTCCTGTAAAAAAAGGTGATTTTCAGATTCTTGTAATGGCTAACGGAGAGTTGGAGGCACAAAATTCATTGAAAATAAATGCCCCAGAAGAGGCTTTTCGCTCGGCAAAAGTTTTTCAGGTGAAAATAGCCGATTTAGTACCTGAAGGAACTTTCGTAAAAAAAGGAGATTATGTAGCAACTTTAGACAAAGTGGAGATGTCGGAGAGGTTACGTACAATGGAAACAGAAATCAATAGGCTACGAAATCAATTCAATCAAAATAAGTTGGATACTTCCTTACTCTTGAGAGCTGAAAGAAATGAACTTACCAATTGGAAATTCTTGGTACAAGAAAAAGAATTAGCCCTAAAAACCAACCAATACGAAACACCAGCCCAAGTAAAACAACTGCAAATAGAACTTGAAAAAGCTAAAAGAGGGTATCAGCAGTCCTTAGAAACTTATCGCCTCAAACAGCAACAAGCCCTTGTAAAAATTGGTGAAACAACCGTATCCTTAGCACAAGAAGAAAATAAATATCAGGAAATCAGGAAGTTAACGGAAAGTTTTGTAGTGAAAGCTCCTGCCGATGGTTTAGTCATTTATCATAGAGATTGGAATGGACAAAAAAAGGCGGTAGGAGCTTATGTAAGTGCTTGGGACGCTGTGGTTGCTACTTTGCCAGATATGAGTACAATGGTTTCGAGGGCTTACGTGAATGAAATAGACATTAGTAAAATAAAAGAAAAGCAAAAAGTAATCGTAAAAGTTGATGCTTTGCCTCACAAAAACTTTGAAGCGGAGGTGCTTAGTATTTCAACCATTGGCGAACAAAAAGCGGGCAGTCAAATTAAGGTTTTTGAAGTGAAAATACAGTTATTAGAGATGGATAAGGCTCTTAAACCCACAATGACAACTGCCAACACGATAATTTGTGAAACTATCAAAAATGTATATGCCGTACCACTTGACGCCCTTTACAGCGAAGAAGATAACACCAATTATGTTTTCGCTAAGAAAAACAATACGCTTGTACGTCAGCAAGTACGTGTAGGGAAAAGTAATAACAATGAAATTATAGTCTTGGAAGGTTTAGAAAAAGGAGATTTGGTTTATTTGTCCATTCCTGAAAAAGCAAGAAAATTACCTCTTCAAACACTTGGGAAAAAATAATAAATTTTATAAATTGCAGACCTTAAAAAATCAATAAATTTATGAAAACCTTCATACTACTTTTTTTATGGCTGCCCATGCTGAGTTGGGGACAAGATGCAAGCAATCAACTTCAAGAAATAGACGCTACAAATTATCCTAAAGCATCAAGAGAAGAGATTTTTAAGCGAAGGCTTTATCTGCAAAACATCAATAAAAATGATAAAATTGCGTATCTTTATGAGGGTAAAGAAATAAGTAAAAATTTGTTTTTCAAAGAGTTAGAAAAAGAAAGTAAAGCTAAAAAGTTCTTTATCATCAAAGACCCCGCATTGATACGAGAAAAAGGTTTCGTAGCAACAAATACATTATTTGTTTTAGAATAGAGAATTAAAAGGTATAAGACATTAGATAGTTATGTACGTATCTAATGTCTTTATTTTTTTATCTACAAAATAATATGCTGTAATGCTTCATCAAGTCTTTCAATCACTTCTTTTTGCCCTAAAATCTGCATAATTGCCGCCAAATCGGGTCCTGCTCCGACTCCCGTAAGAGCTACCCGTAAAGCAGGCATTACTTGCCCAATTTTCAAGCCTTCTTTTTCTGCGATATGATGCAAGCTCTCTTTTGCTTTAGAGCCTTCAAAATCAGAGCTTTGGCTAATTTCATTTTTGAGTTGTTCTATTACATATTTGGCTTGAGCTGTCCATTTTTGCTTAATCACATTTTCATCGTATTGTTGTGGTTTAGCGAAAAAATAAGTAGCTTCTTTCCACAAATCGTCAGGGAAAGTGGCTCTCTCTTTCATCACCTCGCAAATTTGAGCTAATTGTTCTTCATTATAGCCTGAGAAGTCTATATTTGATTGCTCCAAACCTTTTTTGAGATAGTTCGCTAATTCTTTTCCTGTTTTAGCTCTTAGATATTGTTGATTAAACCATTTAGCTTTTTCTATTTCAAATTTAGATCCAGACTTACCGATACGTTCCACAGAGAAGGTATCAATAAGTTCTTGCATAGAAAAAATCTCTTGGTTGCTGCCTGGATTCCAACCCAATAAAGCCAAAAAATTGATGATGGCTTCAGGCAAATAGCCGGCTTCTCTGTAGCCCAAAGAGCCTTGCCAAGTAAGTGGGAAAATCGGGAAACCCATTGTTTCGGCATCTCTTTTACTTAATTTTCCATGATTTTCCTGAATAACTTTACCTTTTGTGTCTTTTAAGTCAGGTTTGAGGATAAGCGGCAAATGGGCAAATTCGGGGTGTTGCCAGCCAAAAAGTTGGTACAAAAGCACGTGAAAAGGGGCAGAGGGTAGCCACTCTTCCCCACGGATAACGTGGGTAATTTCCATCAGGTGGTCATCAATGATATTTGCTAAATGGTAGGTAGGCATTCCATCTGATTTCAATAATACTTTGTCATCAATCGTGGAGCTCTCCACAGAAACCCAGCCTCTAATCAAGTCTTTAAAACGTATGTTCTGTTTGGTGGGTACTTTGAGGCGTATCAC
>JANRLU010000124.1:0-6931 GCA_033762275.1 Thermonemataceae bacterium
ATTTTTATTGAAAAATTAAGAATGACGAAATAAAAAATTATTTTTGCATTACAATTCTGATTTTGACACCTTTTTTGTATGAACTTCAATCCTTTTCTCAAAAAAATATTGCCTCATAGCCTTGCTCTGCTTGTTTTTTTAGTGCTCGCCTTAGTGTATATGTCGCCTGTGATGCAAGGAAAAGTCCTCAAACAACATGACGTAACCCAACATCTTGGAGCTTCGCATCAGAGTATCAACTATAAAAATGAAGCTAAAGAGCACCCTTTCTGGAATCCTTATATGTTTTCGGGAATGCCCAACTATATGATTTTTATGGATTATCCTTCCAGTATTTCTGTACATTTGGGACGTTTGCTCGTATATACGCTCCCCGAGCCAGCCAATATCATGTTTTTGTATATGATAGGGGCTTATCTTGGCTTGTTGCTGATGGGTTTTAATCCTTGGATAGCTGCTCTGGGAGCGGTTTCTTATGCTTTCAGTGCTTACAACGTTATCAATATTGGAGCAGGGCACATTTCAAAGACAATTTCTGTGGCAACCATACCCCCTATTTTAGGAGCAGTTTGGTACACTTACAATAAAAATGTTTTCATTGGAGCCGTAATGCTTGCTTTCTTTTCGGCTATCCATCAATATGCCAATTTCGTACAGATGACCTATTACCTGGGGCTTACTTTAGGGATTTTTGCTTTGGTACAACTTTTTATTGCTTTCAAAAATAAAGAAGTAAAAAAGTTTTGGATAGCTTCTGCTTTTGCCATAATGGCAGGAATACTTAGTTTGAGTAACCACATCAACCGATATTTGGTACTCAATGAATACACCCAAGAAACTATGCGTGGAAGAAACGAACTTTCTGATACCCCCAACAACATACTTAGCGGTAAAAAGCAAAAGAATAAGCAAAATAAAGACGGTCTGGATAAAGCATACGCATTCAATTGGAGTTATGGTATTGGCGAGACACTCAACTTACTGATTGCCAATAGTTATGGAGGCAGCTCTTTTGAAGCCCCCAAAGAAGACTCTAAACTTTTGGCTACTTTGGAAGACGAAGCAGGCAAATACAATATGTCTTCCGAACAATTATTGAATGCTCTATACGCACAAGGGCTTATTCCCTCATTATACTGGGGAGAGCAACCAGGCACAGGCGGACCAGCCTATATGGGGATTGTTCTGTTCTCCCTGTTTGTATTAGGAATGTTTGTTAGTAAAAATCCTTTGAAATGGTGGGTTTTGGGAAGTGTAATTCTATGTGTAAGTATTGCTTGGGGTAAAAACTTTTTTCTGAATGATATGCTATTTGATTATTTCCCTCTTTTCAATAAGTTTAGGGCAGTAACGATGATTCTATCATTTACGCCTATATTTATGATTATAGGGGCAGCTTTAGGCATACAAGAGTTTTGGCAAATGCATATAGAACAAAAAAAACTGTTTTTTAATAAAAATAAATGGTTTTTTGCAGCCTATATAGGTGTTTTCGTATTGCTGGCTCTTTTTGGAAGTTTCTTATTAGATTTTCAGTCTTCACAAGATAAAAATATCAGCAAAGCGATAGCTTCTCAAAGCCCAGAGTTAGCAAAAGTTCTCCTTAAAGGTATCAAAGCTGATAGAATTGCCATGTTTCAGAATGATATTTGGCGGGGAATAGGATTTTTAGTCTTTGCATTACTTGCTCTACTTGCCTTCTTGAAAAATTTTATCAAAATAGAAATTTTAATGGCGATATTGGTATTAGCTTCTTTGGTAGATTTATGGGGGGTGGATAAGAGGTATCTCAATAATGATAAGTTTGTGGACAAAGAGGAAGCTTCACAAATAGAAGCCAATGAAGCCAATGAGCAAATTCTGAAAGATAAAACTTATTTTAGAGTATTGGATTTGGGAAATCCATTTAACGATGCTGCAAATTCTTATTTTCACTATTCGGCGGGAGGGTATCACGCTGCCAAAATGCGTAGATACCAAGATATTATAGAGGGATATTTGCAAATAGAAATAGATAGCCTTTACAAAGATTTGCAAAAAAATGGGGGTAATTTGGCAAAAGGAGCTTCCTACAAACCAGTAATGGATATGCTCAATATCAAGTATTTCATTGTTCCGCTGAAAAATAATCACCATTTGACGATTCAAAATCCTGATGCACTTGGGGCGGCTTGGTTTGTTGAGAAATTTACAATCGCTCAGAACCCAGATGATGAATTTCGTTTTCTAAAAAATCACGCTCCAAAAAATGAAGCTATTTTAAGAAAAGAAACAAATATGAAGGATTTGGAAGGCATTACCTATAATTCTGCCGCTACTATCAAACTTTTGGAGCATACCCCCAACAAAATGACCTACGAAAGTAATAGCAGTACCCAACAATTAGCTGTTTTTTCTGAAGTTTTTTATCAAAAAGGAGATTCTGGTTGGCAAGTTTATGTTGACGGAAAAAAAGTTACACATTTCAGGGCTAACTACCTACTAAGGGCTTTGCCAATACCCGCAGGCAAACATAACATAGAGTTTAGATTTGAACCCACTACATTCAAAAATGGCGAACAATTAGCTTTGGTAAGCTCTATTCTTATGCTATTAACGGGCTTGGGTGCAGTAGTTTGGCTTTGGAAACAAAGAAAATCTGTGAATAATGCAAAATAAACTTGTTTCTCAGTTGATAACATTTGTTATCTATTTATTATTTCATATTTTTGTAAGTAGCAAGGTAATTCTTTGGGGAAGTATATATTTTTATCTGTATGTAAATTTTTTACTTTTACTTTCCCCTCAAATAACTAAAACCCGTTTGCTCTTGGTGGCGTTTGGCGTTGGTACAATCATTGATATGATAGAATACTCTCCAGGGGTACACACAGCGGCTTCTTTGATGCTCGCTTTTGTACGTCCGTATGCTTTAGGCTTATTAGCAGACACCAATAAACTCAATGAAGACGAACTTAGACGTATATCCATAGAGGAAATAGGCTTTATTAACTATATAATTTATGCTTTTTCCCTCATATTTATTCACCACTTTTTTGTATTTTTTTTAGAGGCTTGGACGAGTAGTTTTATCATTACCACTCTCAAAAAGACTTTTTTTAGTAGTATAACAACATTATTTTTATCTATAATTATTCAATATCTTTTTTTGGTAAAAGTAAAGAAATGAGTAAAGAAATCAACACCGAAAGACGCTTTGTACTGTATATTTTTTTTAGTTTGGTAGTTTTTGTACTGCTGCTACGCCTTTTTGCTATGCAAGTACTTGAAGATAAGTACAGAGAATCAGCGGAGGCAAATGCTATACAAAAAATGACAATATTTCCTGATAGAGGCTTGATTTATGATAGAAACAACAAACTGATTGTCTACAACGAACCCATTTATGATTTAATAGCAGTGCCTCGCGATGTTCGCTTAGCTGATACAATGGCTTTTTGTCATCTTATAGGCATTAGTAAGCAAGATTTCAAAGATAAAATCTTAAATATCAGGAGAGTAGCTTCCGAAGGCACTTTTTTAGCCCAACTTTCTAAACAAGATTACGCCAAAATTCAAGAAAAACTGAATGACTTTCCCGGATTCTATATTTCCAAACGTACCGTAAGAGTTTACAAAACTAAAGGTATGGCAAATGCTCTGGGATATATTGCCGAGATAAGCCCCGAAAAGCTAAAAAAAGACACGAATAATTACTACAAACCTGGCGATTATATCGGAAAAAGTGGCTTGGAAGCATCTTATGAAAATCATCTAAGAGGGAAAAAAGGTATCAAACATCAACTCAAAAACAAGTTCAACCAAGTGGTAGGAAGTTATCAAAACGGAAGTTTAGATGCTGAGGCTATCGCAGGCGAAAATCTACAAAGTAGCGTGGATATAGAGCTTCAAGAGTATGGTGAAGCCTTGATGCAAAATAAAATAGGTGCTATTGTAGCCATAGAGCCCGCCACTGGTGAAATACTTTCTTTAGTTACTGCTCCCTCCTACAATCCCAATTTGCTTACAGGTAGTGATTTCAAGAAAAATTATTCAAGAATCAGTAAAAACCCTGATTTGCTATTATTCAATAGAGCTACCCAATCAGCCTATCCCCCAGGTTCAACCTTCAAGGCGGTACAAGCCCTGATAGGCTTGCAAGATGGCGTACTTAATGATACCTTGTATTTGCCTTGTAATCAGAGTCTTGTGAAGTGCCACCCACACCCCTATATGACAAACCCACAATTATCCATACAATACTCTTGCAATCCTTTTTACTATCAAGCCTTCAGAAAAATCGTGCATCAAAGGGGAGAAAGTTTTCAAAATTTGCAAGAAGGTTATACCTCTTGGCGAGAAAAAGTAATGAAATTTGGTTTTGGTAGAAAATTAGGGGTAGATATCGCTGATGAGGGTTCAGGGAGTATTCCTCAAGTGGAACGTTTCAACCGAGTTTACAAAAACAATTGGAACTATTCCAATATTTATTCTTTGAGCATTGGGCAAGGCGAGATGGGCGTTACCTTGTTACAAATGGCTAACGAAGCCGCTATTATTGCAAATAGAGGCTATTATTATATTCCTCATCTCATTAAATCTATCGGTAAAACGGGAAAACCTTTGGAAAAATACCAAGTTCGCTACGAAACAGGCATAAATAAACATCACTATGAAACCATCATCGCTGGAATGTCTGGGGCATTCAGAGCTGGTACTGTAGGACCGATGGCTCAGCAAGTAAATTTGTATGCAGGTGAGATTTGTGCAAAAACAGGCACTGTACAAAACCCACACGGAGAAGACCACTCCACTTTTATAGCTTTTGCCCCCCGTGAGAACCCTCGCATTGCTATTGCCGTATATGTAGAAAATGCTGGTTTTGGAGGTATATGGGCAGCAACTATAGCAAGCCTTATGATGCAAAAATATCTGAAAGATACCATACAAAAAATACCTACTTGGCAAGTAGGTAAAATAGAAAGTATGGAAGAAATGGTTTTTAAGAAAACCTTTATACAAAGAGAACTGCTAAGACAAGATAGTATTTGGCGTGCCGAAAAGCGTAAAACAGATAGCTTAAAAGCCATTCAACGTAAAAAAGAGGAAGATTTGGAAGATGACAACGAAATTAACCCACAATAAGAGAAATAATTTGCTCGCCAATTTAGATGCTACTTCAGTATTTGTTTATATTATTCTCGTAATAATTGGCATAATGAGCATTTACTCTGCATCATACAATGTAGAAAACCCCAAACCTTTCTACGAATTTGGAACAGTTTCAGGCAAACAAGTCCTTTTTGCTCTTACCGCTTTAGGTATTATTTTATTTATCTTTCTTTTAGATTATAGATTTATAGAAAGTATAGCTTATATTTTCTATGGGTTCACTATTTTATTATTGATTGCTGTTATTTTTGTAGGAAAAGAAGTAAAAGGGCAACAAAATTGGATAGCTATTGGGAGTTTGAGCTTGCAACCCACCGAATTTGCCAAAATCGGAATATCTTTAGCCTTAGCCCGCTATTTGGGAAGCCCCGGCTCCAAATTAAGCGACCAAAAAATATGGCTTGTCATAGCTTTTTTATTTTTCCTGCCAGCAATTCTTATCCTTAAACAAGGTGATTTTGGTTCTTTGATGATTTTCGCCCTCTTGCAATTCGCTCTATACAGAGAGGGAATGCCTCTTTGGGTAATTTTAGCAGAAATACTTATAGCTACGCTTTTCATACTTTCCTTACTGCTTAAACCCATCTACTTAGCTTTTGCAATTTTGATAATTGCCATATTATTAGTGGCGGCACTGCTCATTACTCGTCAAAAAATGACTTTAAAGGCTTGGATAATTTTGCTTTCAACTACTATCTTTATGATAGCTTTTGTAATTTTTACCCCTCAAATTTTCAAAAAGCTCAAAAAATACCACCAAGATAGAATAATGGTGCTTATTGATGAAAATGCGGTAGACAAAAAAGCAGGTGCTTATTACAACTTAGCTCAATCCAAAATAGCGATAGGTTCTGGAGGTATTTGGGGGAAAGGCTACTTAGAAGGGACACAAACCAAATATGATTTCGTGCCCGAACAGCACACTGACTTTATTTTTTGTACTATCGGGGAGGAATTTGGTTTAGTGGGGAGTGTTGTTATACTTTCTTTATTTCTCACTTTACTAATTCGGATAATAATGATTGCAGAACGCCAAAAAAATCGTTTCGCAAGAATTTATGGCTATTGTGTAGCCTCCATACTCTTTGGGCATTTTGCCTTTAACCTTTCTATGACAGTTGGGTTATTTCCAACGATTGGTGTTCCCTTGCCTTTTATGAGTTACGGTGGCTCATCGCTTTGGGCTTTTACAATTCTTTTATTTTTATTATTGAAATTAGATAGCCACCGCAACCAATTATTTAGCAGAGATTAATCCTTATTTTTTAATAAATTATGCAAAATATAAGACTATAAAAACCTTAGAATAATTTGTGTAGGTAAAATAATTTAATATTTCTTCTGCAAAGTATTTATTAAATGAATAGGAATTGCAAGTTTCACAATAAAAATTGATTCCTTGTAAAATATAAGTTACAAGCAAAAATGCTCACACCAGCAAGGTAATAAAGCCCCCCAAGAACGAACAAACAATTTCAGCTAATTTCCAAAGTCTTAGATTGTAGATATACAAAGATTTTAATGAGGCTTTAAACAAGGGGTAAAATTTATATTCAGGTTCACTAAAATTTTAGTGTTTCAAGATAATATCAGGGTATTTTTAACTGATATTGTATTTTCTTTGTGGGTGCATAAAAAAGAAAAAAGCCTTTAATTTGTGAATTTAAATGCTTTTTGTCGGGGTGGCAAGATTCGTTCTTGCGACCTCCTGCTCACAAAGCAGGCGCGTTTACCGGGCTACTCTACTCCCCGATAAAAGTGGAGTAGAGGATGGGACTCG
>JANRLU010000125.1:0-23502 GCA_033762275.1 Thermonemataceae bacterium
TTTGTGGTTTTAAAGGGTTTGCCAGATAATTCTCTTTTGCCCTTTGTACTATTTTTTTAAGTACGCCATCTTTTATATTTCCCTGAGTGTCTTTTTGCTCTATAAAATGCTCATATCCATAGTTTTGGTGTAGTACAATAATTTCTAATCGGTTGCCTTGTTCTTTTCTTAACTCAGCCTTGCTATCATTGATTTTTTGGGTATCCAATCCTAAAATTTGTATAGCTTTCTCAAGAGCCAAAGAGGTTTTTCCAGTTGCCGAAGGTCCATAAAATAGAATATTTTTACTAAAATTGGACGTTTGCAATCTCTTTTTTCTTGTCGTTATTTTAGGAATAAAATTATTTTTCTTTTGTTGGGGTTTATTCGTTTCAGCTTTTTTACGAAGAATATGCGTAATTTCTTTGATGAGTTTTTCTTCTGAAAACGTACTCATCAGTATACCTTTATCAGTAAGCAACCAGCCCTTTCTCTCATTCGGGTTATTATAGCTGAGATAAATGATACCTGCTTCAGACATATAAACAGCTGCTTGTCTAATTCTATTTTTTAGTTTGAGCCTTACCAAAGACCAAAACTCTGAATTTCTATCTAAAGGCAAATCTGCTATAATTTTTTGAGCTACCTCAGAGGCTTTTATACCCTGCTGATTTTGTTGTAACAGTCTAAAAATTGGATAGAAAAAATCACGTGCTTTATAGGATACATTCATACGCTCTTGAAATAAAATGAAAAACTAATCTTTTTTTGCGGCAAATTTATGCCTTAACACCTCTATAATAGGCGGTAAAATAGATATAAAAATAATAGCAAAGATAACAAGTGTAAAATTCTTTTTTACAATTTCGGCTTCGGCAAAGAAATATCCCAACAACAAAAACGCCCACACCCAGACAAAACCACCAGTCAAGTTATACAAAATAAATTTTGCATAGTTCATCGTCCCAATCCCCGCTACAAAAGGGGCAAAAGTTCGTACTATGGGTACAAAACGGGCAAAAATAATCGCTTTACCTCCGTGTTTTTCGTAAAATTGCTGCGTTTTGAGCAAATATTCTTTTTTTATCCATTTGCTTTCTTTCTCAAAAACAGCTTTTCCTAATTTTTTACCAATAAAATAATTGGCAGTATCTCCCAAAACAGCTGCTACAAAAAGCAGAGAACCCATCAGCCATATATTCAGTTCATTGGTAACTTTTATCAGGGCTCCTGTCGCAAAAAGCAAGGAATCGCCAGGCAAAAAGGGCATCACTACTAAACCTGTTTCTACAAAAATAATAGCGAAAAGAATTCCGTAAATCCAAACGCCATAATCTTGAAGTATGAGTTGTAAATATTTATCAATGTGTAAGACAAAATCAATAAGTTTTTTTAGATATTCCATTGTTTGCTTTATTTGTTGAGTAGTTCTTTGGCACTTTGTAAAGCCGTAAGCGAGTTTTTATCACCGCTTATCATTTGAGCAATCTCTTCAATGCGTTCTTTTTCTTGAAGTTCTCTCATTCGGCTAAATGTTCGGTTTGTATTATCTTCTTTAAACACAAAATAATGTTTATCCCCTTTCGCTGCAATTTGGTGTAAGTGTGTAATCGTAATAATTTGGTGGTTTTTAGCCATTTCTTGCATCATCCTTCCCATTTTTAAAGCTGTTTCACCAGAAATACCTGTATCTATTTCATCAAAAATAAGTGTAGGCATTGCCGTCTTGCCTGCCAAAATATATTTGATTGCCAGCATCAAGCGAGAGAATTCTCCGCCAGAAGCTACGTTTTTTATCTCTTGAGGTGCAATTCCTTTGTTGGCACTAAATAAAAAACTAATTTTATCTATCCCAAAAAGAGCCGGTTCCGTTTGTAGCATTTCTATTTTTAGGGTTGCATTAGGCATTCCTAAATCTGCGAATAAATGGCTTATTTCTTTTTCAAGATTAGGTAAAGCAGCCTTTCTTTGTTGTGAAAGTTTTTGAGCTACTTCAAGGAGTTCTTGTTTTATTTTGTGTAGCTCTCTTTCAGCTTCAGAGAGATAATCATCAAAGTTCAGTATTTTATCTACCTTTTCTGTAAGTTGGCTTTGTATGAGCAATAATTCTTGAATAGACCCAACTTTATGCTTTTTAAGCAAACGTTCAAGTTCATCAAGTCTGATATGTATTTCACTGATACGCTCAGCATCGTACTCTATTTGTTCAAAAGCAGTTTCTACATCACGTGTAATATCTTTGAGTTCTTCTAAAATATTCTCTATACGTTCGCTGGTTTGTTCGTATTCAGGGTCATATTCAGCTATTTTATTGATATTTTTCTGCACATTCTTGAGAGCTGCCAAAATCGCAAAATCTCCTTCCTGTAAAGCAAGCAGACTATCTGAGAGTTTTTCTTTGAGTTCTTCTGCATTTTCCAAAATTCCCAGCTCTTGCTCCAACAACTCTTGCTCATCTGCCTGAAAATTAGCTTTTTGTAGTTCCTCCAATAAAAAACGATTGTAATCAAACTCTTTTTGAGCTTCGGTTTGCTCATTAAGTAATTTTTGATGGTGTTTATACCTTTTTTGGTATTCTTTGTAGGTTTCCTGATAGTTTTGGAGTAAAAACTGATTTTCAGCAAACACATCTACGATATATCTTTGGTAATCTTCAGCCGAAAGGCTCAAATTATCGTGCTGTGAATGAATATCTATAAGTTTCTGGGTAATTTTGCTCAGTACCTCTAAATTAACAGGCGTATCGTTTATGAAAGCTCTGGATTTTCCATTGGCGGCAATCTCTCGGCGAACCACCGTATTTTCTTCATAATCAAGCTCTTGCTCTTCAAAAAGTGTAGCCAAGCTATAGGGAGAAATATCAAAAAGAGCTTCTACGATACATTTTTCTTGCTCATCAAACAGAACTTTTTTATCGGCTCTATTTCCCAAAATCAAGCCAATCGCTCCAAGCATAATGGACTTTCCCGCCCCTGTTTCGCCTGTTATTACATTGAAAGCCTGATGAGGTTGCAACTCCAAGCGTTCTATCAAAGCATAATTCTGAATAGATAAATTTTTGAGCATAGCCAAATATTTTTCACCTTTGCAAAGATAAGCAAAGCAAAGACAAAACGCAGTAACAAAGTAAAATTTATCTAAAAAAACAATTATACACCAAAAAAATGCAAGATATTCCTAAATATGCTGTAATTGTAGCTGGTGGAAGTGGCTCTCGTATGCAGTCAGAAATCCCCAAACAATTTCTTTTACTGAACGATAAGCCTATTTTATTTTATACCATAGAAAAGTTTTATCATTTTGATAGCTCTATTCGTTTGTTGCTTGTGTTGCCCCAAAAAGATATAAGTTATTGGCATACACTTTGTCTGACCTATAACTTTACTATTCCAATAGAGGTAATTGCTGGTGGCGACAGTCGTTACGCTTCTGTAAAAAATGGTTTAGCATATATTGCCAAGCAAAATACAGAAGCCTTAGTGGCTATTCATGATGGGGTAAGACCTTTGGTAAAGGAACAAGTCATTAGTGAAAGTTTTAGAATAGCTGAGCAAAAAGGCTCTGCGGTGGCTTCTGTAGCCTTAAAAGATTCTATCCGAAAAATTGCAGAGCAGTCTTCTGAAAATGTACCTCGCAATGCTTACCGCCTCATACAAACGCCACAAACTTTTTTGTTCTCGCAAATATGGTCAGCTTTTTGCTCTGTATCTAATAGCCAAGAGCTAACTGATGATGCTTCCGTGTACGAAAAAGCTGGTTTTCAGGTATTTCTTATAGATGGTAACTACGAAAACATAAAAATCACAACACCCGAAGATTTAAAAATTGCTCTTGCTTTTTTAAAATAATATTTTTTACGTACTTTAGGAAAAAAAATAATGATGAAAAAATTGCTTGTTATTGCCTTTTGGCTTTTCGTACAATATTCTTTTGCTCAAAATGAGGTAGTTCTGAAGAAATATTTTGAGCTAACGAAAAATACCTCTGACTCACTCCTCATCCTTCAAAAACAGTACAGAAATCTGCAAAATGCCTCAGAAAAAGAAGCCCGAGAGCTTTATGAAAAAAACACTGAAAGCCTCCGAAAAACCTCCGCTGCTATGGATGCTCTCAATAAAAGTATTTCAGCTCTGAAGGCTTCCCTTTCTGCCACCGAATACTTTACGGCAATTTCTGCCCTCAACAACCCCACCAACGAAGAGTTAGGCTTTAAATTAGAAAATGAAATTTTGAAAGTTTTAGAGGATAAAATTTTGAAAAAAAGTAAATGGGGTAAAAAAACAGAGCGTTTCAAGAAAATTGTTTCCAATATCATCAATAACCCCATTACCAATCTTATTAGCAGTAGTATTCCTGTAGTAAGCTCTATTAGTTCGGTAGTAAATTTAGTTACTAATAACGTTTTGAATGATGATAATTTGTTGCCTGAAGACCTCCAAATTTTCAGTAAGGAAATAAAAAAATATGTGGAACACTACGAAAATCTAGCAAAAGTTTCAGTGGATTTGGAGAACCAAAGTAAAAAAATGCACAGCCAAATAGATGCCATAGAGAGTCTCCTAAATGAATTTGTAAAAAATGCTACTGCCGATTTGTATCCACAAGAAGCAAAAAATCTGGACAACCTTCCAACTAACGACCTCATAAGAAATTACTACAGCTACGCCAAAGTAGATGCTAATATCAGAAACATAGAAAAAAAATATACCAAAGCAGGCAAAGTAGATTATCTCGGGATTTTGGAAGAAGGGCGTTTGAGCTACTCTATTGTGGGCAGACAAAAACTTGATTTTTTAGGTGATGAACTCAATAAAATAGCTAATGAATATCTAAACTCTTTGGACGATTATCACAAGAACATTACCAATATTCTACAAAAAGCCAATGAGCTAAGTCCTGATAAATCTAAGATTTTACAAAAAATAGAAGCTCTTGATAAGCAATACAAGAATCTTCGCAGCAGTTTTGAACAGAACTTAGACCTTAAAACAGCTCGGAGTCGCATCAGTGAAGTACCTAAATACTAATTGTATTTCTTAGATTGACCTTACTTCTTTGTTTCAATACTTTGTACCACAAAAACCGTACATCTGAACACATCATCTGTGGGCATTGTATCTATGGGATACTGTCCCATTGGTTCATTTTTGATTTCTTTTTGCCTAAAGTAGCCTTTTATTTCCACACGCGAGTTTAGAAAATAATCCAATAAGGCATTTGTCTGATTTTCCAAAACATACTCTTTATCCTTTACCTTGATAACAAAGTAAGCACTTCCCTGAGCACAATAGCTTTGCGTAGATTTTGTCCAAGGCTTCTGTACAATTACTCCCTTCAAGGTAGTTTTTGCTTTTTTCTGAGCAAAAGAAATGCTTGAAAGAGCTAATAACAATGAAATAATTACTATTTTTCTCATATCATACGCTTAAAACATTCAATATCAGATATTTTTTCCTTATTTCCAAATAAAAGTTATTCTTATAAATTCATAAATATCCTACCATATCTCTACAAGTTTCGCTATAATTCATAGGTTCATTGGCTTATCTGTCAAAAATAATAGACAACATTTGGTATTTTTTAAACAATTATTCGTACATTTACGAATAATCAGGATATAAAAAATGCGAAATATTACTAAAAACGAATATTTTACGAAAGAGCAAGAACTAACAGCAAGATTTGCAAAAGCCTTGGGACACCCCGTTCGCATTGCTATTTTAGAACTACTCAACTCTAAATCCTGTTGTTATCATGGAGATATGGCAGATGAATTACCCATCGCCAAATCAACCCTCTCTCAACACCTGAAAGAGCTAAAAGACGCAGGACTTATTCAAGGTAATATTACACCGCCCACCACCAAATATTGCATCAATAGGGAAAATTTTAATTTAGCTAAATCATTGTTTAACAATATTTTAGGATAATTTTCAAAAAATGTTCGTATTATTACGAATATAAAATAATTATTCGTATATTTGCGAATAGAATTTGTATAACGTTAAAATTATGACACAGATAAAAGTATTAGGACCAGGTTGCCCAAAGTGCAAAAGCACTTACAACAACGTACTTGAAGCACTCAAACAAATCAATATGAAAGCCGATGTGGAAAAAGTAGAAGACATTGAAGAAATGATGAAATACAATGTGCTTACCACTCCTGTCTTAATGATTGATGAGCAAATTAAAATTAAAGGTAGAATTGCCCAAGTGAATGAGATTATTGAACTCTTAAAAAAATAAGCTGATGGAAAATCAAACTTTAGTAAAAGAGATTTGCCCTACCACTACGCAAGAATGGGTACAAAACGGGGCATTATTGGTAGATGTCCGTGAAAAAGATGAAGTAAGCGAATTATCTTACGACGTACCCAACATTGTCAATATTCCACTAAGCGAGTTTGAAGAACGTTTCAACGAGATACCCAAAGATAAAGATGTGGTTATGGTTTGCAAAAGTGGTAGCAGAAGCCTAAGAGCTGCAGGCTTTTTAGTCAATCACGGTTATACCAATGTAGTGAATATGCAACACGGCATTACTCGTTGGGTACAAAAAGGATTCCCAGCCAAAGGAAACACATCACTCATTATAGGAAACGATTCTTGTTGCTCTAAACCTGACTGCTGTTAATGCAAACTAAATTAAAATTTATAGATAGATACCTAACCTTATGGATATTCTTAGCAATGGCAATAGGTGTGGCTTTAGGTTACTTTTTCCCAAGTATAAAAATAATATTTGATAGTCTCTCAGTAGGCTCCACCAATATACCCTTAGCCATAGGTCTAATATTGATGATGTATCCACCACTTGCCAAAGTAAATTATTCATTATTACCAAAAGCCTTTCACGACAGAAAGGCAATGACGCTTTCCTTGTTGCTCAATTGGATAGTAGGTCCGATACTAATGTTTGTTTTAGCCATTGTATTTTTAAAAGACCAACCTGATTATATGGTAGGGCTAATTCTTATCGGCTTAGCTCGTTGCATTGCTATGGTCATTGTTTGGAATGATTTGGCGGGAGGAAACCGAGAATATGGAGCCTTGCTTATTGCCTTGAATAGTGTTTTTCAGGTCATTACATATAGTTTCTACGCTTGGCTTTTTATCAATGTTTTACCTCAGCAATTGGGCTTAGGCGATTTTAACATTATAGTACCAATGGGAGAAGTTGCTCAAAGTGTGGCTATCTATTTAGGCGTTCCATTTCTTGCAGGTTTTTTAAGCAGAAAATTTTTAGTGCAATCAAAAGGCATTACTTGGTACGATACCAAATTTATTCCTAAAATATCACCTATTACCTTGTATGCCCTACTTTTTACTATTGTCTTGATGTTCAGTTTGAAAGGAGACAAAATCTTAGAATTGCCCATAGATGTAATAAAAGTGGCTATGCCCTTAATAATCTATTTTGTATTGATGTTTTTCATAAGTTTTTCCATTAACAAATCCATGAAGATACCTTATGATAAAAATGCCTCCATTGCTTTTACTGCCACAGGCAATAACTTTGAGTTAGCTATTGCCGTAGCCATTGCCGTTTTTGGCATTCATTCTGCACAAGCCTTTGTAGGTGTTATCGGTCCTTTGATAGAAGTACCTGTTTTGATTCTTTTAGTGAGAGCAAGTTTGTTTTTAAAATCAAAATACTATAAATAATGTATCAAGATATTTTAAAAAGTATAGGACTATTTTCTGTTCATAAAATTTCTACAGAGCGTAAAGCAATCTTACAACCCTTGGTTGATTATATTCAAAAAAAGAAAGAATCTAACAGTTGCATTCGTTTAAATTTTATTTGTACACACAACTCTCGAAGAAGTCATTTGTCTCAGATTTGGGCTCAAACAATGGCTTTTCATTTCGGAATCAAAAATATATTTTGTTATTCAGGTGGGACAGAAGCTACAGCAATGTTTCCAAAAGTTGCTGAAATTTTGGCTAATCAAGGCTTTCACATCCAAAAACTTTCAGAAACAGAAAATCCTGTCTATGCCGTCAAATTTTCTGAAAACGAAAACCCTGTCATTTGCTTTTCAAAAATATATAACAATGACTTCAACCCAAAAAATAATTTTGGAGCCATAATGACTTGTAACAATGCTGACGAAAATTGCCCTATTGTTTTCGGTGCTGAAACCAGATTCCCCGTAAAATATGACGACCCTAAAGCCTTTGACGGAACAGCTTTGCAAACACAAAAGTATACAGAACGCAGTTTAGAAATTGCCCAAGAAATGTGGTGGGTATTTAGTTCAATTAGGAATTAGAAATAACATCATGAAAGAGGATAATATCATATTACAAAAAACATTTGCCTTTGCGGTTAGGATTGTGAAACTGTATAAACTCCTATGTGAAGATAAAAGAGAATTTATTTTATCCAAACAATTATTACGCAGTGGAACTTCTATTGGTGCTAATACAGAAGAAGCTGTTGGTGGTTTATCTAAAGCTGATTTTATTGCTAGACTAGGTATTGCTTATAAGGAAGCAAGAGAAAGCGTATACTGGATTAAATTACTATAAGCAACAGACTATCTAAATACTGCAGAAGCTAGTTCATTATTATTTGATGCCGAAGAAATATTAAAAATATTGGGAAGTATTATCAAAACCTCAAAAGAAAATAAAGATGCAAAATATTCCTAATTCTCAATTCGTAATTCTCAATTCATAATTAACTATGTTCGATTGGTTACAACATTTCGCTGATTGGCTTATTTATTCTGTGTTTGGCTTAGGTGCAGAAACGCATTTAGGTAATGCTTTGAATTTCTTTGTCTACGACACATTGAAAATTCTCATTCTATTATTCCTGATTGTGTTTTTAATGGGCATTGTAAATGCCTATTTACCAATTGAAAAACTCAAAAATTTTCTAAACAGAAAAAAACTTTACGGTCTTGAATATTTTTTTGCTTCCATCTTTGGAGCCATAACGCCATTTTGTTCTTGTTCTTCTGTTCCTTTATTTATCGGATTTGTTCAGGGTGGTATTCCGTTAGGTGTAACTTTTGCCTTTCTCATTACTTCGCCCTTGGTGAATGAAGTAGCTATTGCCATGTTTTTCGGAATATTTGGGATAAAAGTTACTTTGATTTACACTATTTCAGGCATTTTATTAGGTACGATTGGTGGCTGGCTTTTAGGAAAATTTAACCTTGAACCTTTACTCTCAGATTGGGTAAAGAAAATCCTAGCCAACAAAATGCAACAAGGCGAATACAAAGAAGAAAAACTGACCTTCCGCCAAAGACTTCCAGAAATTAGCCGTGGAGCTTGGGACATTGTAAAGGGTGTTGTGTTATACGTAATTATCGGTATTGCCATTGGTGCAGCTATGCACGGCTACGTTCCTGAAAATTTCTTTGGGCAATATTTGGGTGGTGGGCAATGGTGGACTGTCCCACTTGCGGTAATCCTTGCCGTACCCATGTATGCCAATGCGGCAGGAATTGTCCCTGTTGTTCAGGTATTTGTTGCTAAAGGCGTTCCACTTGGAACAGCCATTGCCTTTATGATGGCAACTGTTGGTTTATCTATACCTGAAGCAACTTTACTCAAAAAAGTAATGACCATAAAATTGATTGCCATTTACTTTGGAGTGGTTACACTATTCATAATCTTTTCAGGATTTTTATTTAATACTTTATTATGAAAATCAAAATATAATGAACTCAAAAAACATCTTTTATCATTTACAACAGCAATATTTTAAGCGGACGATACCAATTCAACACCTTTTATGTAAAAACAGCCTTTGAAGGGCTTTACATCATACAACAAATTGATAACTTTAAAAACTGTTCAGTTTCTTTAAACAAGGGCATAAAACTAAGGGAAATAGATAGCTTGGGAAATATTGCTACCCAGCAAAATCTATCCCCTTGCGACATCGACCGCTTGCAAATAATCTTTATAAATTTCCTACCATATTTTTAGGTATCACCCAAGCATCAAACTGCTCGTTAGTAACTAAGCCTAATTCTATAGCTGCCTCACGAAGCGTTTTATTTTCTTTGTGGGCTTTTTTGGCAATTTTAGCAGCATTTTCGTAACCAATATGCGTATTAAGAGCCGTTACCAACATCAAAGAGTTCTCTAAGTGTTTCGCTATGATAGGTTCATTAGCTTCTATACCTACGGCACATTTTTCGTTGAAAGAAGCACAAGCATCGCCTAATAAACGAGCCGATTGTAACACATTAGCAGCTATCAGAGGTTTGAAAACATTAAGTTCAAAATGACCATTTGCCCCTCCCATAGAAACAGCAACATCATTACCTATTACTTGGCAACAAACCATTGTAAGGGCTTCGGGTTGAGTAGGATTCACTTTGCCTGGCATAATAGAAGAGCCCGGTTCATTATCTGGAATAATAATTTCACCAATACCGCAACGAGGTCCTGAAGAGAGCATACGTATGTCATTAGCTATTTTCATTAAAGATACGGCTGAGCGTTTGAGAGCCCCTGAAAGTTCCACCATTGCATCATGGGCAGCAAGAGCCTCAAATTTATTGGGAGCCGTGATAAAAGGTAGCCCTGTAAGTTCGGCAATTTTTTGAGCCACCAATACATCATACCCTTTGGGAGCATTGAGACCTGTTCCTACGGCTGTTCCACCTAAAGCCAGCTCTTTTACCATTTCTAAGGCATTTTTGATGGCTCTGATACTATTTTTTATTTGTTGGACATAGCCAGAAAATTCTTGTCCGAGCGTAAGGGGCGTGGCATCCATAAAGTGGGTTCTTCCTGTTTTTACTACCTCTTTAAACGTCTCTGCTTTTTGAGCTAAAGTTTCTGCCAAAATTTCCATTCCTGGAATAGTTATCTCCACTACCATTTTGTAAGCAGCAATATGCATAGCCGTTGGGTAGGTATCATTAGAAGACTGCGATTTATTCACGTCATCATTGGGGTGAAGTACCTTTTTTTCATCTGTAAGACTGCCACCTGCTTGTACGTGAGCGTAATAAGCTACCACCTCATTTACATTCATATTGGATTGAGTACCAGAGCCTGTTTGCCAAATTACCAAAGGAAATTGCTCATCTAATTTTCCTGCTAAAATGTCGTCACAAGCTTTTGCTATCATTTGGGCTTTTTCAGCAGATAATACGCCTAATTGCTGATTGGCGAGTGCCGCCGCTTTTTTTAAATAAGCAAAAGCATAAATAATTTCTTTGGGCATGGAGCCCTCCGCTCCTATTTTGAAGTTATTACGACTACGCTCGGTTTGAGCTCCCCAAAAAACGTGGGCAGGGACTTTCACCTCCCCCATTGTGTCTTTTTCTATTCTGAAATCCATAATCTGATTTTTTTATTATAAAATAACTAATTAGTTTCTACAAGCCAGATATTATCTTGTTGATGTCCCTGCTCTCTAAGTTCCACCTTTACTCTCTCCGAATACATTGTATTTACTGATTTCCCCACAAAGTTTGCTTCAATTGGGAGGTTACGGCTATAAATTCTATCTATAAGCACAAGTAAATCAACACTTTGTGGTCTGCCAAAAGCAAGCATTGCATCTAAAGCCGCTCTGATAGTTCTGCCCGTATAGAGTACATCATCTACCAAAATCACTTTCTTTTCCTCCACCAAGAAATCTATTTTGGTGGAATTAGCAGTGATAGGTTTGTCGCGTTTTCGGAAATCATCTCTGAAAAAAGTAATATCTAACAAGCCAAGAGGAACATTTTTTTGGATAATACGCTCCAAAGTAGTCTGAATACGTTTTGCTACAAAAGCCCCTTTGGGCTGGACACCAATAATGACGCTATTAGCAAAAACCTCGTGTTTTTCTATGAGTTGATGGCACAATCTATTGATAATCAACTCTAAAAATGGCTCAGGTATAATATTTTTTCTTTGCATAAGCTAAGTATTTGAGGCTTTGAAATCGGATTGGGGCACCAAAAAAGAAAATTTACTCCCTTCGTTTTCTTTACTTTCTACCCAAATTGTTCCCCCATTTTTTAGGATAAAATCCTGACAAAGCAAAAGCCCTAAACCTGTACCCTTCTCATTTTCAGTACCTTGTGTGCTTTTGATATTTTCCATTTTAAAAAGTCTGTTTCTAACTTCTTCGGGCATTCCTACACCATTATCAGCCACTTCAATTTTTATAAAATTCTCAAACTTTGCAGCTTGCACAAACACCACTCCGCCTTTTCTTGTAAATTTCAAAGCATTGGTAAGCAAGTTTCTAAAAATAAATTTGATATGGTCTAAGTCAGCGTAAGCTGTTAGATTCTCCTCTATGTGTACGTTTAAAGCGATTTCCTTTTTTTGAAAAAGCAAGTTAGAGAGTTCCAAATCTTCGTTGATGAGGTTATTTATGTTAATAATATTTGGATTAAACTCTATTTGGTTCATTTGTGTTCTTGCCCAAGTGAGCAAATCCTGAATAAGCTGAAGCACATTTTGTAAAGCGTTATCAAGGTCTTTGGAAATAGTTTTTATTTCCTCCATACTCAAAGAATCTGCATAATTGGCAAGCAGATTGGTAAAACCTGAGAGCGAGTTGATGGGACTACGCAAATCGTGGGCAATAATAGAAAAAAAGCGGTCTTTATTAGCATTTAGTTTTTCCAGTTCTTCTTTTTGCAACTGAATTTGCTCTATAGCCGTATTAAGTTCGCTATTTTTTTCTTCTATGTAATCTCTCTGAGCTTCTATTTCGGACTTTTGCTGACTGATTTCTTCATTTTTTAGTGTCAGAAGTTGGTTTGCCTTCCCCCTGATTCGGTAGCGGTAGTATAAAATACCTGCAATGATAAGCACCAAAAAAATAGCAGCCAATCCTGTGGATAAAGAAATAAAAAATAAATTTCTTTGTCTTTCTGTTTGTAGAATCTGCTCTACAAACTTTTTATCTTGTATGTTTTTTTCTTTTTTGAGTGTGCTACTCTCTTCCCCACCCGATAAATCCCAGAGCAGAGCCATATTTTCTGTTCCTATGTAATTGCTAATATATTTATTTTTGATAGTTCTGAAATAAGTACTTTTGAAGAAAAAATCAATAGGTTCTTGCCAATCGTGGTTTTTAGAAATACCAAAGGCATAGCCACTTCTTTTGGTCTTAAATACAAATTGACGTTTAATTTTATAGCCTCTTTCGTAATATTTGAGGTAAATAGGAAAATCTATGTATCCAAAGGAATTTGGATTATTATGGATAATACTTACCAAGTCATCAGTGGCTTTTATTTCATAGATAGGGAAATTCTTGTTAAGTTCTTTTCTGAGTTTAAACAAATCTAACTCATAAGTACTTCCTTTGGCTGTATAGGCTTTGAGATTTTCCACACTTTTAGCAAAATCTTCTTTTGCTACAAAAATATCTACATTGCTGTTGGAAATCATCACTGATATATCAGGAATATAAGGAGGCGTGAAGTCCATTGAGTCCTTGCGGCTTTCCAAGTAAGAAAGAGCTGAAGCTCCAAAATAGTTGGCATTGGGCTGTTTTCTTATCTCTCCTACCACGTCAGAGAAGGAGGACATTTCCTTCCATTTAATACTAATGCTAACTTTATACTTTTTTTCAAGCATTTTAATGAACTCTCTGAAGACATCTGCCTCTATGCCTACAATATCCTCTTTATTCCCTATCTTTTTTTTATAGATAAAAGGCTCTAACCTACTCCATAGTACAACGACCTCTCCTTTTTTATTTTTCAGAATAGCCTGCCAAGCGTCAGACTGGGCATTTGCTTTATGAATTGAGTGGCAAAAGAGTAAAGAAAAAACTATTAGGTATATATATTTTATTTTTTGCATTTAAAATTATCAAATAGATACATTCTGACAAATTTACTAAATATTTTCATCAGGCAAAATTTCTATATCTTGTATCAAGACTTTTTTAGCAATTTCTTTGCCTGTAAGTGTGGCTGCCAAGCCTCCAAGAGCTGTTTCTTTGTATCTACTCTCCATACTTTGCCCTATTTCTCCCATAGCTTGCACACATTCATCTACGGGAATAACTGCGTCTACGCTTGCCAAAGCAATTTGAGCTGAGGAATAGGCAATAGCTACTCCGCTAGCATTCCTGACAATACAAGGGACTTCCACCAAGCCCGCCACAGGGTCGCAAACTAAACCCAACATACATTGAATAGTAATCGCTACTGCATTAAACACCTGCTCCACATAGCCCCCCAAAGCATAGACAATCGCTCCTGCTCCCATTGCCGCCGCCGAACCTGTTTCGGCTTGGCACCCCCCAACAGCTCCCGCCAAACCAGCATTTCGTTCTATGATAAGAGCAATACCTGCCGCTACCAAAAGGGCTTCTAAAATAATCTTTTCTTCTAACTGATGAATTTCTTGGAGATTATATAAAATACCTGGTAAAATACCCGAAGCTCCTGCCGTAGGAGCAGCAACAATACGCCCCATACAAGAATTTACCTCTTTAGCCGCCATCGCCCTTGCAATTAGCTTTTGAAATTCGGGAGAAAGCACCGCAATAGGGCTACTAAAAACCTTTTTAGCTCCGTTATTTACCATTCCAGAGCGAGAAGTCATATCCGCTTGTAAGCCCGTTTCTACGGCTTCGGTCATTACTTGATAGGCTTTTTTCATATATGCCCATATTTCTTCCTCACTATGCCCCTTTTGCTCTTTCTCATACTCCAGAACAGGCTGGAATAAGGGGATATTTTGCTCTTTACAGTATTTCTTCCAAGTTCTAAAATCATCAAATAGTATTGCCATAATATTTTTATACTAAATTTATTTACGAAAAATCTCCAATATTGGTTCTCCTACACTTGCATTTGGTTCTAAAATACTCAATAAAGCCGCCAATGTAGGAGCAATATCTGCGATATGTGTTTTCCGATTAGTTTCACCTTTAGGTATACGCCAACCATACCACAAAAGCGGCACGTGTGTATCATAGCTATAAAAAGTACCGTGACTTGTTCCTCCTTTAGAGAAGCCATACAGCCAATTAGGCTTAAGCAAAATCATTATTTCCCCGCTCCTTTTAGGATTATACGCATTTTTTACTAAATCAGCATAATGACGAGGTAAAACTTCGTCTATTTCGTTATCCCACAGGTTTACAAGTTCATAAACTTCATCTTGGTTTAGCAAAGTTTCTTTACAAAGCTCATAAACATCTTCTACCTCTATATTTTTTGCTTTCAAGGTCTGATGATTAAGATATAATTGCTGGTTTTCAGTGTATTTAATATATTCGGCATTTCCCCATTTTTTATTGCAGGCATCTTGCAACATTTTGAGATGAAGTTCGGCAGAGGCATTGCCTGCCGGAATTTTATTCTTTCTATCAAAAGCAGGAATGTCTACTACTCCGTGGTCGGCGGTAAGAAAAAGTAAATAATTATTTTTTCCCACTTCTCTATCCAAAAAGTCTAAAATATCCGCAATTTCTAAGTCTAATCGCATATACATATCCTGATTCTCTAAAGAAAAAGGTCCAAAACTATGCCCTACAATATCAGTGGAGGAAAAGCTAATCGCTAAAAAATCAGTAACCCCTCTTTTGCCGAGTTGCTCTTGCTTAAAAGCCTCTAAAGCAAACTCTTTGGTAAGCGTATTTCCCCAAGGGCTATAAGGCAATAAACTAGTTTTATCTATTTTATGTGGAAAAGTAGGGTTTTCTTCGCCTTTTAGTTTCAACTCATAAGGTTGTTTATCTTCTTCAGCATTTTTGTACATATCCCGATTTCTTAGGAGTTCCCAGTTTTTTTGTGTAAAATCTTTTACCTTAGAAGAATTATTGAATTGCTCTACCCAAGAAGGCAAATTTTGCATATAATAGGAGCTTGTTATCCATTTTCCTGAACCAGACTCAAACCAATAAGCTGCGTTGGCAGTATGTCCCGCTGGTAAAATAGAGGCTCTATCTTTCAACGCTACGCCTATTACTTTGGCTCTGAATTGCGTAGCCAAACGAAGTTGGTCGGTGATGGTAGTACTCCATAAATTTCTTGGTGACATTTGCCCTGCTTTCTCTTTTGTACCCACTCCTTGCACGGTGCTGTCCTCTACCACATACATAAGTTTCCCGTTTTGCTCATACCACTCGTTACCCACAATACCATTGATAGCTGGCAAAGCCCCCGTATAAATGGCAGCATGTCCAGGTCCCGTATACGTCAAGGCATAGTGATAGTGATTGTTTTTGCAATTAAATCCATCTTTTAAAATTCTCTTGAAGCCTCTTTCTGAGTAATTATCATAATAACGATACAAGAAATCGTATCGCATTTGGTCTATAACAATACCTACCACTACTTTGGGGCTATTTTGAGCCGTAACTTGCTTCGTAAAACCTCCCAAAAATATGATAAACATAAATTTTGCAATCTTTTTCATATAGTTTTTCATTTGGCTGATTGATTTTGTATAAAAACAAAGACGCCGAAGCGTCCTTACAAGATTTAATAATTTTTGAGTTCTTCCAACTCCTTGCCAAAGCTACCTGAAAGAATAGGGAAACGGCACCAAGTTTTAGGGTCAAGACTTTTGTCATCAAGATGGAAACTTGGAGCATATCGCTCTCTTTTCCATTGATTTCTGCTCCATAATTTAAAAAATTTATCTACCCAAATTTTGAGTTGTGCTCTGTCTATTTCTGGGTGTTTTTCCTCCAACAACAACAAAGACTCTATAGGCGAACGTTTATCTCTGATAGCAAATTCTTCAATATCATCTAAAATGTGATAGGGCATCAAATCTTTTTCGTCTGTTTGCATAGAACCTTTTGGTCGTAACTCTGCGGTAGGTTGCTGTTCGTTGATATACTTGAGAGCGGGAATCGTATAAGTATTTTCTACTCCCTTGCTCTCTAGCCATCTAAGCCACTTTCTCAGATAATCTTTATCTATACCAGCAATTGGCGAAAGCCCTCCTGATGTATCACCGTCCATTGTAGCATAGCCCACTGCTGCCTCCGAACGATTAGACGTAGAAAGTAGCAAAGCATTTTTCAGATTCGCAAAAAACCAAATACTTGGGGCTCTTACTCTTGCTTGTATATTTTGCAGGGCAATATCATCTGTTTCCCAACTAAGTTGGCGTTGCATTGCTTGCTCTATAATTTGATGATACTCTTTTACAATTTTATCAATATTAAGATGATGAAACTCCGCAGCAATAGCATTGGCTAATTGTTTGGCAGCATTAGAAGTAACCTCACCACTATTTTCAGTAGCCTGATAGGCAGTAGTAATAAGTTTTTGAGCAATTTCATCGGCATTTTGAAGATGTTGAATATTTTTTACGTACGCTATTCTTTTTAAGAAATTCTCCAAACCTAATTCTTTGATGCCAAAATCAATGAGCATTCGGCAAAGAACCGTGATAGCCGCAGAATCAGCCCCACCACTCAAAGAAATCACAAAACCATTAGAATAGCTTTTTCGCATATAATCAAAAAGCCCCAACATCATCGCTCTTGCAAATTCTTCCTCTTTGATGAACTGACTTTGCTCCCAAGTAGCTTCTTGAGGTTTATTGGCTTGTGGTAAAATTTCGGGATAATTGAAATCATACTCTACGCAATTACCAAAGTCTTCCAAAGCATTAAAATTATGCATTTGTATTTGCGAAAGTCTGGTAAGGTTAATATCTATAATGGCACTGGTAATATCCACCTCTTTGAAACACAAACGCTCGCCTATGGCAAGCATAGAACCATTATTGGCTATCAAAGCCCCACCATCATAAATGGCTCTGCCTGCCTCATTGCCAAGTAAATTAGCATACACATAACTGACCCCAAAAGCCCTTGAGCCCTCCAATACAAATCTTTTACGTACTTCTAATTTTCCGAAGGCAAAATGACTCGCACTTGGATTGAGAATGATATCTATACCGTATTGGTAAAGTTCTCTGCCTGGTCTATTAGCCACCCAAGCATCTTCACATATCTCGAAGCCAATTTTTATTCCTCCTATTTTAAAATATAAATCTCCAACTTTATAGTATTTATTATTGATTTTAATGGTAGTAGTGCCTTTTTGCGTCCAAGGTGTGAACCAACGAGGTTCATAATGAATGCCGTTACCCGCCAGAAATTTTTTAGCGACAAAGCCGACAATCTCCCCATCAACCATCAAACAAGCACAATTGAAAAGTTTGTTTTGTACGAGCAAGGGCAAACCCACCGAAACAAGCATGTCTTTGGTATAAGGAACTATTTTCAGCAGGTATTCTAAGGCTTTTTCTTGTGTGTTGTGGGCATAAAAAGCGTCTTCGCAACCGTAGCCTGTGATGCAAAGTTCGGGCAAACAAAGTATAGTAACTTGTTCATTACGAGCTTTTTCAATTGCTTCAATGATATTGGTATAATTTTTTTCCCAAGCAAGTGGAGTCTGATTTAATATACCTGCTCCTACCTTAATAAGCTGTAACATATCTCTTTTTTTCTCAAATTTAAAGAAATTCCCAAAAAAGCAAATACTATCGTTTATTAAGTTCGCTAAATTTTATAAAATCAAGGAAAATTTGCCTTTTAAGCGTATTTTCTTCCAAATATTATGGGAGATTTGCAAATCATTGAAATCTTCCATAGATTTCTGCCTTGATAAGCATATATTGATAATATTTTTCACAAAACAGATATACCCCTATGAAAAAAACTATTTATTTGGAACTCTCCGAAGAACAAGGTGTTTCTCATAAGTTTTATGAAGTAGTCATTGAGGAGAAAACAGTGCATATTCGTTATGGCAGAATAGGAACAGATGGAACAAAAAGTTCTCAAAGTTTCGGCAGTGAAGCAGAAGCCCTCAAGTTTGGAGAAAAAAAAGCTAGTGAAAAAAAGAAAAAAGGTTATGCAGAAGCTGTCATGGGTGAAAGAAAGAAAAGAAGCATTACTCGCCGCCAAATAGATAGTAAGCCTTCCTCTGCCAAAAAATCGCCTCTTTTATGGCGTTTTCAGTCAGGCTCCTCAGCTTTTGGGATATTTATAGATGAGAATGCCGCTTGGATAGGTAATGAAGCGGGTAATATTTTCAGACTTAATCATCAAGGAGAGGTACAAAGCCAATTTAAACTACCTGATGGCGTTAAGTGTATCGTTGGTGATAATTCTTGGGTGTATGTAGGTTGTGATGACGGTAATGTGTATGACCTCACAGGAAAGGTGCCTCGTTTGGCTTACGAAATCAATGAAAATGTAGATATCCTATGGTTAGATATTTCTAATGGGCTCTTGGCTGTTTCTGATAGTACAGGAAAGGTAACAGGCATAGATTATGAAGATGAAGAGCAATGGAGCACCAAAGGAGCAGGTACAATGGCTTGGATGGTTCGTTGTGATGAACAAGCAAGAATCTTTTACGGAGATTCTGCTGGTATGGCTTGCTACCACGGATACGATGGTACACAAACTTGGTATCAAAAAACAGGAACTATTTTATTTGGCTGGCAAGAGAAAGAACGGGTATATGGAGCTACAAGCGATGCCAAAATTCACGTTTTTGATAAAAATGGCAAACAGATAAATACCTGCCATACTGATGCTGCTATTTTTTCTTGTGCTACCTCCCCCGAAGGAAAATATATTTTTGCTGCTGATAATTGCTCCTCCATTTATTGTTTTAATGAGGCTGGCGAAAGACTTTGGAAGTTGGCGTCTGGTTGTGGTTCAGCTTTTTCTATGCAGTATTTTCAAGAAAAAATCTACATCGTAACCACTGACGGCTCTTTAGCTTGCATTGATGCCTCCGAAGAAGCTATCCAAAAAGCCCAAGAAGGTATTTTACCTGAAGCCAAAGATATTAAAGCTCCCCAAAAAGAGGTAGCTATTAGCCAAACTACTGATTTAGAAACCGTTACTAACGATAAAACAGGTGTTATTCTTGTATGTGTGAAAGATGGCGGCAAATTGCGTATGAAAGTAGAAAGCCAAGGCTATAAAGAGGATTGGTATGTTCAGTTTCCTAAAAACCTCCGCATAGAGGGAGCTTATTATCTGGTGGACGAAATAAAAGAAGCCACTCAAGGTGGTTTTTATCGTACTTATGGCAATATCTATAAGCTCAAAAAAGACTAAAATAATGAGTATTTCACAAAGAGAACTTTTTTTATCTTATTTAGCACAAACCTCGCCAAGCCCCCTGCTGTTGGAGATTAGCAAAGCCGAAGGAGTGTATTTGTATAGCCCAGAAGGCAAAAAATATATTGATTTGATAGCAGGGATTGGTGTCAGTAATATTGGGCATCGCCACCCAAAAGTAATTGCCGCCATAGAGCAACAACTGCAAAAATACTTGCACTTGATGGTATACGGAGAGTATGTACAAAGCCCACAAAATTTATTGGCTCAAAAACTTCATAGCTTGTTGCCCGCCCATTTGGATAATATTTATTTGGTAAATTCGGGTAGCGAAGCCATAGAAGGAGCTTTAAAACTCGCCAAAAGATTTACAGGAAGGCAGGAACTAATGAGTTGTTATCAGGCTTATCACGGATCCTCTCACGGGGCTTTATCTGTGGGAGGGAGTGAATATTTCAAACAAGCCTATCGCCCGCTTTTGCCCGCTATCAAACATATTCATTATGGAAATCTCGCTGATTTGGAGCAAATTTCCGAAAAAACCGCTTGTGTAGTTATAGAAACTATACAAGGAGAAGCAGGCGTACAAATTGCTGAAAAATCTTATTTTCAGGCACTTAGAAAAAAATGTACAGAAACAGGAGCTTTACTCATTCTCGATGAAATTCAGGCGGGTTTTGGGCGTACAGGCAAATTATGGGCTTTTGAGCATTTCGGCATAGAGCCCGATATTTTGGTACTTGCCAAAGCAATGGGCGGTGGAATGCCCATAGGAGCTTTTATTGCCTCTAAAAATATAATGCAAAGTTTCTCTCATAATCCAATTTTAGGGCATATTACTACTTTCGGCGGGCATCCTCTCAGCTCGGCAGCAGCTCTTGCTACCTTAGAGGTACTCACAGAGGGCAAAATAATTGAGGAGGTAGCTTACAAAGCCGAGTTGTTTAGGAATTTACTCAAACACCCTAAAATAATAACTATCAGAAATATGGGCTTAATGATGGCTGTAGAGTTTGAAAGTTTTGGTACCCTCAAACCCATTATTGATAAAGCCATAGCTTTAGGGGTAATCACTGACTGGTTTTTATTCTGTGATAATGCGATGCGAATAGCTCCACCTTTGAGTATTACGGAAGAAGAAATACAAGAGGCTTGTCGCCTTATCTTACAGGCTTGTGAGGAAACATAATTTCTTCACAAAATAATATACAAGTTTTTTGTAAAAATTATTTGCGTTTTATATATTTTTACTAATTTTGCGTCTCATATTTTAAATAAACACATATATATTTTATGAAAAAAAAATTTTTGGGGGCTTACCCCCCCCCCCCCCCACTTTTAAAGTCAAAGCTGCTCATTTTGAGCTTCTTATTACTTTATCTCGCTGCCTGTAAGAAAAATTTTGAAATGCAGCCCACCAATATCCTGCACAAAAAAGAGCAGCTTACTGCCAGAGAAAAAGAAATTCTCATCAAATGGCATCAAGCAAACCCTATCACTTGGCAGAAAAAAATCGTTACTGAAAATGCAAGAGGAGAAAGCAGCAGTACAGAAAATTTTTTGCCTCAATGGGATGATGCCGTGGTAGAAAACGGTACTTCAAACAAGATTATTAGTGTCCCTCTGCATCGCTATTTATCAGTTGCTTATCCCCAACAAAGAGACTTTGCCCGTAGGCTACATTTAGAAACCGACACAGAAGGCAACGTATTGAATGCTTCTATCTTGGAAATGCAAAGCCCCGCAGGAGAGTTGAGAACCAAAGAGTTAGATATTGCCAAAAACAATACGAATAATTTTACTGGTCTGGTAATAGCTTATGACCTCAACCACCAAATTACCAAAACAAACTTCTATGACAAAGGAATTTTACTGAACGATAACCTTTCTTATAGAGAAGTAGCGGAAAACTCTCAGGGAAATAAAAGTGCAGGTTGTACGATAATTTCAGCACAAATATGGATTGATTGCATAGATTACACAGGTACATACGGAAACAATACAACAAGCCCTCCGGGCTCTACGAGTACTTGCGGATATTGGGAAACACTTTACGAATATGAGTATTGTGGCTCTGCTGGAGGTAACGGAGGCAATGGAGATACAGGTGGCACACCATCTTACCCCACAAGTCCAGGCTCTCCTACCAATACAGGCGGTGGCGGTGGTGCAGGCAGTAGCACACCAAGTACCCCCATAGACCCAGGTGCTAATTATGACTTGGATTTGGAAGAGTATGATGAAAATTTTGTACCTATTAATTTTACGGACTCTGCTAACCTGTATAAAAATTTCAAAAAAAATCTATCTGCTTTATATACTCAAGTCAAAAATACTGAAAAATTATCATATTTTCAAAAACTAGATGAAACTAAAAAACAGAGATTCTATAAAATGAAAAATGAGTTAAAAAGTACTATGAAAGAAATAATAATCATAGAAAAAAGTAAATTTAAATATTCATTTCAATCAGCTCCTTATACAACAATCATAAATAATGGAGTTACTACATATAAAATAGAAGGTTGGTTAGACTACAATACCAGTACACAAAAAATACAAGTACATCTTCCACAACTACCTCCAAATACACATCCTTCAAAAAAGGTAGCCCTAGAAGCACACGAATTTAAGCATATACATCAGTTTGAAAAAGGAAGAATATCTTTCAATAAAATAACAGGAAATGCAGGGGTGCTTTATGATATAGAAGATGAAGTTGAGGCATATAAAAGACAGCAAATTATCGATTTCGGAATCAGATATGGAGATGTTGACTTGAAAGGTAATGAAGCTATAGGTTTTACTATAGATAGTAATACCGTAGTTGCTTATGATCCTACTGCCTACAGCACTTTACCTAAAACACAAATAACTATCAAGACCAACCCACAAGGCACTACACTGCAAAACGCAGGAACTAATGCCACCGATATTTTTGTTAACCCCTAAAAAAATTAATTTATGAAAAAAATGTTATTTTTTGCTCTGTTTGCCCTAAGCTATACCATAAATGCTCAAAATCATTCAGATTTATGGTTAAAAATAGATGAAATTAGAAGAACTAAATTCCCCGAAACCTATCAATATAAGTTAGATGAAAAGAACTTCTCATCTAGTTTTTTAACTGTTACAATTGATATAGATGATAAATTTGTAAATGGCACTACATTAGACCAAAAAAGTTTAGCAGATATAGCAGGAATAGGCTATATTCTACCTACAGAGAAGGAACTTTTAAGTATATACGGTACAAGTGCTGGAAATGGTGTTATACTTATCTATACCCATTCCTATGCTAATGCAAATCCAAAGGTAAGGGACTTTTTTAAAATTACTTTTCCTGCTCCCGAGCTACCAGAAAATAAAAACAAAAAGAAAAAATAAACCCTTTCCCCCTCCCAATTCGGAGGGGTTTTTGTTTTCAGTAATTTTTTTATAGATTTGCTTAGCTCTAAAAAATA
>JANRLU010000126.1:0-2257 GCA_033762275.1 Thermonemataceae bacterium
ACTTATTGTAAAGCCTTTGTATATTCTTGAATCTTACCCTATCTCAAAAAGAAAAGTAGGGTAAGATTTTATGCTATTTGTTTTTAATCTTTCAAGCCTAACCAAGCCTTGCGTATTGCTACTGCTTCAGGTTTATTGTAAAAAATTTCCCAGATATTATTACGAACTGTTGGCTCTTTAAAAGCTTTTGTAGTAAGTATTACTTCTTTATTAGAACCGTCTGCCTGTTTTCTTATTACAACTACTTTTACTTCATCACCTTCTCGGGTATTTTGCCCAAATTTGCGTAATACTTTATTTATATTTTCCAAAGTAAGAAAGTCCCCATTAATAGAAACTATCTCATCAGTTGGTAAGAAACCTAATGCTTTGCCAAGTTCCGTTATTTTTTCTTCGCCTTGGGAAGATACAAAAGTGGCTCTTTTTGTTTTATAGTTGAAAAAAACTGCTTCTATTAGGTTTATTTCCATTCTTGTTACAGTTGGGCTATACTTGATATCCACACTTGCCAAAATTTCATCAAGCGGTAGCGGTTCATTGCCTTCTACATAGCGTTTGAAAAAGGTGCGTATTTCGGGGTAGGTAAGTTTGGCAATTTCATCAAACAAAACATCATCTTTGAAAGATTGATATTTACCATATTTTTTAGATAAATCGCTCATTAAATCCTGTGTTCCATACGCTCCCTTAGAAAGTTCTCTTAATTTTATATCCAGACAAAGCCCAATGATAGCTCCCTTTTGATAGACATTGCTGTATTCTTTTTTGTATTTGTCCAATACATTAGCTGACATTTCAGTAAAAGGCAAATCATCTTTGAAGTCTTTTCTCATAGTGGCTATTTTTTCACCCATTTTCTTTAAAAAATCATTTAAACTTATTAATCCTGCTTTTACTTGTGCATGATGAGCAGCATATTCTGTAAGCCCTTCGTAAAGCCACAAATGTTTGGACATTTTAGGATTGATATAGTCAAAACTTCCTATCTCTTCGCTGTGAATGTTGAGCGGAGTAACGATATGAAAAAACTCGTGAGAAACTACATCTTTGATAGTTTCAGTAAGCATAGAAATGGGCATCGCTTCTGGTAAATAGTAAAAAGATGACTGAGCGTGTTCCAATGCTCCATACCGAGTGAGGTTTTTATCATCTGATAGATAGAATAAAAAGGCATACTTATTGACGGGCAATTTCCCTAAATAGGCTTTTTGGGCGTTGAGAACAGGGGTAATTGATTTGGCGATTTCTTTCGCTGTCATTTTTTTGTTGGGTGAATAAATAGAAATCAACACTTCGGTATCATCAAGTTTGATGAGGGCAGTATCGGGTTTGGTGTACATAATAGGTGAGTCGGCTAACTCATAATAATCAAAAGCCTGAAAAATATCACCCTGTGCATTTTCCATAGAGGTAGGCAAGGCAGTAGCCCCAAAAAAATGAGTTGGTTTGGTAATATTGACCTGATAAGGACTCTTTTCAAAGCCTTTGAAATAGCCAAAAAGCCCAAAGTTATTCAATACAAAAGCAGTATCTTGTTGGAAGCTTGTACCAGAAGGCTCAAAAATATCTTCCTTGATAGCAGGCGTGTCCCAAGTATCCTCTACCTGATATGTGATTTTTTCTACTTTGCCAAAATCTTTAATTTTCCAAGTATTTTTATCTACTTGCTCAACTGTTATAGCTTTTCCTTTTTTGTCAAAGGCTTGAAAATTAGAAGCAAAAGCCCCATAATTATGGATAGCATACGTACCTGGGACGACTTTGGGCAGGTGATAAATGACCTCCTTTTGTTTGATTTTAGGGGGCACAAGTTCAATAACTAACCTGTCGTTTTTAATTTCATTGAGATTTACTTTGAATTGGTATTTGTTGTTTTTCTGTTGAGCAAAAACTGTTGAAGCTAATATGACAAAAAAAAGGAATGTGATGTTTTTTTTCATTGTTAAGATATTCGTTTAAAATTAAAAAAGATGTTTTTTATTCATAGATGAATTAGTTGTTATCACATCTACTTGTAATAAGCCAAAAAGTCTTCTAGATTGAAAGCAGCAGTTTCATATTCCATTTCAGGACTGAGGTGATACAAATATGTCGCTTCACTTACTTCAAATTCAAAGCTATAATGTTTTCGAAGGATGGTGCGTTTGCTTGGTTTCTCGTTGATGATAAGATAAGATAAATCTACAAAAGCTAAGTAATTGGGTTTGAGAAAAATATGATACAGTCGGTTTCGTGTGCCATAACTACTGATACCGAA
>JANRLU010000127.1:0-2882 GCA_033762275.1 Thermonemataceae bacterium
TGTATTTTGGGAAGACAAAAATCATGAAAAGTTTGTCTGATGGTTATGAAACTACACAAAATACTTTCTCTCATACATGATTTAGTCCATTATATCTTAGAGTATAACTCTTCTTAAAGGGCTTTCCAACAACTCTAGTCTTCCAGACCGAGCCAAGTCTGTGGTTGGTGGTGGAACACCAACCACAAGAGAATGGAACGATTTAGGAATTGATTTGTAATAAACTGTCCTTGCGAGAATCAGATTGGCTACGCCGAGCCCTTCGGGGTTACTACGCTTCATTTCATTCGGCTCGTAATGACGTTTTGATTTGCTTTTGTTTTATCTGTTGTGTTGTTACCTATCTTCTCTTCTGAAATCCTCAAAATCTTCTTTATTTTTAAACTCAAAAATTCCTAAAATAATGACATCGTGAATAGTGGTGCCATCGGCTATTTTTTGGCAAAGCCATTGATAGTTCGGAAAACTTTGGTGCTCAAACCAAATGCTCCCAAAACCTTCCGAAGAAATATAACTTACCAAAAAGTAGCGTATCATTTTTTATTTGAGTTTTTATAGGTTTCTAATTGCTTAATACAGATAATTTTATCTTCAGCGAGTTGTTGGGTGAGTTGTTCTAAGTTTTCAAATTTAATATTTTCTCGGATAAAATCAATAAAATGTAGTTCTAAATATTCATCATAGATTTCTTGCTCAAAATTTAGTAAATGTACTTCTATTCGTAAATCATTTTGTTTTTGTAAAGTGGGGCGTCTGCCGATATGCAACATTCCTTCGTATTTGTTTGTTTTCCAAAAAACTTCTACGGCATATACGCCCTCTTTGGGAATGAGTTTGTAGGCTTCAGCGATTTCCAAATTGGCAGTCGGGAAACCCAATTTTCGCCCCAATTTATCTCCCTGAATGACTTTTCCTTTGAGGCTGTAAGGTCTGCCCAAATACAAACAAGCTGTTTTTGTATCGCCACTCAGCAAAGCCTTCCTGATTTTTGTAGAACTAATGGCAATGTTATCAATATCTTTGGCGGGTATTTCTTCTATTTGAAAGGGATATTGAGTGATATTTTTAGCCAAAAACGTAAAATTACCTTCACGCCCTTTGCCAAAATGATGGTCGTAACCAATCACTAATTTTTTGGTGTGTGTAGTTTCTATGTAGATTTTTTGTATGAATTCTTCGGCAGTGTAATTGGCTAATTCTTTATCAAAAGGCAAAATAAGCAAATAATCAATACCGATTTTATCTAATAAAATGATTTTTTCTTCCAAAGTGTTGAGCAAACTCACTTCTTGCCCAAAAAATAGGCGTGGATGCGGAAAGAAAGTAATAATAACGCTTTGCCCCTTATTTTCTTTGGCAATTTGAACAAGTCTTTTCAAAATTTGTTGATGCCCTAAATGAATACCATCAAAACTACCGCTACTCAAAACCACGTAAGGTAAAACGGGAAAATGAGTTGTATCACGAAATATTTGCATATTTTTGTATAAAAATTGTGTAAAAATCATTATTTTTCAGTCCTTTTGCAAAAAATCCATTTTATTTTTCAAAAAAAATGCTTTTTCTCAAACGTTCTGTAAAGTCCAAAAAAAGTGATGAAGATTTGCTAAAAGCTTTCCAAGAAACCCAAGACACTCTTTTATTGGGCGAGCTTTACGAGCGTTACTTGAGTTTGGTCTTTGGTTTGTGCCTGAAATACCTAAAAAACAGAGAAGAGGCAAAAGATATGGTAATGCATATTTTTGAAAAACTTAGCCAAAAATTACCTCAACAAAGTCATATCAATCATTTTAAAAGTTGGTTGTATACCTTTAGCCGAAACGAGTGCTTAATGGCACTCCGAAAGCAAAAAACATTTTTTACCAATAATTTTTTTGAAGAAAATGAAGAAAACGGTATGGAAAGTAACACCTTTTTGCATCTTGATACCAACAGCGAAGAGCAAGAAGAAAAATTAGAAGCCTTAGAGAAAGCCCTTGAAAGTCTTTCACAAGAACAAAAGTATTGTATAGAGTTATTTTATATGCAAAAAAAATCGTATCAAGAGATATGTCAAATTACTGGTTATGAGGAAAATAAGGTAAAAAGTTACTTGCAAAATGGGAAAAGAAATCTCAAATTGTTTCTGGAAAAAAACTATCCTAATATGCAGGTAGTTGTTTGGCTCAGCCTTATGGGCTATATTTTGTAAAACTATGAAGAATACATCAAAAGATATAAATAAAGAAAAATGGGAAACTTATTTGAAAGGCAATTTGTCCGCTTCCGAAAAAGCAGCATGGGACAATTACTTACAAAATAATCCCTTTGAAGCTGAAGCCTTAGAAGGTTTGGCTATGCTTAGCGAGTTCGAAAGGGAGAAAGATTTGAATGATTTAAAAAAGCAATTACCTCATTATCAGAAAAATAAAAAAAGGGGGCTTGCGATAGCGGCTTCTGTGATTTTTGCTTTGCTAAGCTTTTCCCTTGCTTTTTGGTTGCTCAATAAGCCTGAGTCAGAAATAATGGCTATCAAAATGCAAAAGCAAGAAAATCAAAAAGAGGAGCTAAAAAATAAGACCGAAATCCCATTACCTACTGAAACTAAAGATAAAAAGCAAATAGAGCAGAAAATACAAAAAATAGAAGTTTCGCCAGAGAAAAAAAATAAAAAAAACCTAACGCCTGAAGCAGCCTTAGAAGAAATCCAAATAGATACAAAAAAAGATAATAGCGAGCTAAAAGAAGTAGAAAAAGAAGAGAATAAAAGTGCTGAAAATCAGGATTTAAAACCAAAAATAGAGGAAGATAATAAAGAAGAACACAAGCAAGATGTAGGGAGAAGTGATAAGTTTTCGGCGGGTATGGAAACCAACACGCAAGTGCCTGTAGCTACCCCAAAC
>JANRLU010000128.1:0-15504 GCA_033762275.1 Thermonemataceae bacterium
TTTTTTATATTTTTGTATTTTTTTAATAAAATATATAATTTTATTTATTTTATTATATTAAGTAGAAATTGGGCGGTGGTTTATATTGTATGATATATATGATTATGAATTACTTGTGATTATTTTTTGCAGGATGTACCCTGCTAATAGCTTCCTTTCGGATTGCTTCTCCTCTGGCTCGCAATGACACGTCATTACGAACCGCAAAGCGGTGAAGTAATCTCCAGTACTTAAAGAAGTGAATTTCATCATACATTTTGCACCACTGCCGAAAAATCTTTTACCAAAGGTACAGAAAGCAGAAACTGTTGGATATAAGGTTTTAATCTGAAAATCAACTCTTTGAGCCTTTAAGATTTCTTAAACCTTATAGGTTTCAGTATAAAAAAATTTAACAAAAAAGTTTGGCAAAGTATTTGTGATTTATACCTTTGAAACGAGGCTTATATTCACTCGACAATTTTATAGATAACTCTAAAACGCCTAACACTATGACAACTATCCAGAAAAATTCGCTCTCCGTTGCAACTCCTGCCACCACACCCCAACGTGATAAACAAGCGGACACCCAACAAAAACGTTCTAAAAAAACAGAGGAAAGCTACAAACCACGCTTAGACTAAGCCCAAACTTTTGTGCCTTCTGTGCAGTTTTTACAAATGTCTATCTCGCTACGCGAGCGTAATAGGCTCTGCCTAAACTGCTGATAACTCTCTGACTGCCAGATAGATTTGAAAGATTGGTTCTGAAAATCACCTAATTGGTGTTGAGCATCTTTATCAAAACAGCAAGGCACAACCTTAGCATCCCAAGTAAGTACACAAGAATGCCACATTCGCCAACACTGGTTGAGTAGCTCATTTTTGATTTCATAGCTACCATCTTTCTTTTGGCGATAACGGCTATATTTTTCTTGTTTGGGGAGCAAGGGCGAGCCTTGCTCGTGGTTGTATATTTGGGCTGTTTTGAAAACAACCTTATCCACGCCTAAGTTTTTGGCAAGCGTTTTTACCTCCTCAATTTGGTGTTCGTTTGGGGCAACTACCAAAAACTGAAAAATTGTGTAAGGCGTTTTAGCCTTCAACAAAGCTCTCTGTTTAATTAAATTTTCTGTTCCTTTGATAACTTTCTCCAAACTTCCGCCCACTCTGTAAGCCTCGTAGGTTTCTTGTGTTGTACCATCAATAGAAATAATAAGTCTGTCCAAACCGCTTTCAATGGTTTTTATAGCATTTTTTTCGTGAAGGTAATGGGCATTGGTGGAAGTGGAAGTGTAAATTTTTTTTGATTTGGCATAGCGGACAAAATCAAAGAAATGAGGGTGTAAATAGGGCTCGCCCTGAAAATATAATGTAAGGTACAAGAGATGCCCTGCCAATTCGTCAATCATTTTTTCGTAGACTTGCTTATCAAGTAGCCCTGTAGGGCGGGTGAAAGACCTCAAACCACTTGGGCATTCTGGGCAACGCAGATTACAAGCGGTTGTAGGCTCTATGGAAATAGAGAAAGGCAGACCCCAATGCAGGGGCTTTCGTAGCCAACGAGATACGTAATAACTACTAAATGTTCGGCTCATATTCCAGAGCTTCGCTATAGAAAGTTTGCTTACAAGATTAAGATTATCTTCCCAATGTTTCATAATTTATTTTCGGAGGGGCATAGGTTTGGTTAGCCCTTTTACCTCGAACAACTTTTTGTCAACGGTAGTTTGCTTTATTTCAAGAGCTTGGTAAGTAATCCGAAAACCTGGATAGATAATCATAAAACGCAAAGGGACATTACCTATCTTAGCAAAAATCTTATCATTAGCATTAAGTTTATATTTTAAGTAAAAATCTGGATGAAGTTTATATTTTTTACCAAAATAGAACATTCTCGCTCTTTTTTCTCCGGAACGTCTAAATTTTGACTTCACAGTATACAACTGCATTCTCTCGTTGAAAATAAACAACTTAGAAGGCTTTAAATCTTCTTTTACGATTTCCTCATCATTTAGTTCAGCATCAGTCGTGTAGAGCGTATCATTTTTAGGAAACTTATCATAAAGCGTATTTGTGAGTGGGATATAAGTCTGGGACTCTATATTTGCATCAACAAATTTCCAATGATAAAACCCTTGTTTGATATACAACGTAGAAGCACTTCCAAAAAACAAGGAGATAGCCATATCATTTTTCTGCAAAGTAGAATCTGTAATTTCTACACGATGGCTGTATTTTACGTAACCCTCAAATGTTTGAGCTTGCAGAGCTGATATATAACATAAAAACCCTAATAAAAAAAACAACTTTTTCATCTTAAAAACTTTAGCTAATGAGTTTCGCAAAAATAATGCTAAAGTTATTTTTTAGCTGTTTTAGATACAGCTCCGTTACTTTGAACACTAATGGGTACATTGTTTGTGCTGTTATTTTCTGGCTTATTATTACTTACCAACAGATTTTTTCTTTGTAAAATAGCTTCCAAAAATTTTATTTCATTTTCAGAATTAAAGATTTTAAAAGGGAAATGCAAGAATTGGGCTTTGGAAAGAATAAAGACAAAGGCATCTTTCGTTTTTGTAACCTCTTTTATCATTTCCCATTTGATTACCATTCCTTCAGTAGCGGTTTTTTTGATAAGAATTTGTTGGCTGGTTATTTCGTAAGTAAATTTCTCAAACATCACTTTGTTTTGCGGCATCTGTGGTATACCCGTGTACTGAATCCACCAGAAAAGATACCAACCCCAAGCTCCGATAAGAGCCAAAAAGTAAATCCAAAGGTTTCTATACCCCAAAACATTGATGAGTATGTTCAATACAATGACACCTGCAAAAATGGCAGCAGGCAACCACCATTGTTTTTTGAAAATATACTGAATACCTAGACGGCGGTAAGTTTTGGGACTTAACTCGTATTTTTTTGTCTTGATGAGCATTTTTTTGTTTTTTTTTGCAAAATTAGCAAGATTTTTGAACATCTATACACATATTTGCGAATAAATTATCCCTAAACACTAATTTTTATCTTTCAATGATTTCAGAAAATATTTACCCCATTAACTGTCATTCCAAAGCAGATAAAGAAGCTCTTTTAAAACAAAAAGGCATTGTTATCTGGCTGATGGGCTTATCTGGAGCGGGTAAAAGCACTTTGGGCACACACCTCGCAGAAAGGCTCTATCAAAAAGGATTTTTAACGCAATGTTTGGACGGAGATAATCTTAGAAGTGGGCTAAATAAGAACTTAGGCTTTTCCGAAGACGACAGACTGGAAAATATCAGAAGAGCAGCAGAAGTAGCTAAAATTTTGGCTGATAGCGGCGTGATTGTGATAGCTTCTTTTATTTGCCCCACACACAAAACACAAAAAATGGTAAGAGAAATAATTGGTAATCAAGACTTTATAGAAATATTTGTAAATTGCCCTTTGGAAGTATGCGAACAAAGAGATGTAAAAGGCTTATACGCAAAAGCCCGAGCAGGGATTATCAAAGACTTTACAGGAATAGATAGCCCTTTTGAAGCTCCTATCCGACCTGATTTTGTGATAGAAACACATACAGAAAATTTGGAAAGTTCTCTCCAAAAAGTTTATGATTTTATTTCTCCTTATATCTTTTATGCTTCCTAAAAAATGATTTTATACTATGCTGTTGGGGGCGGGTTGGGGCATTTGGCAAGAGCCTCCGCTGTTATTCATACCTTAGAAATACCTAAAAATGAGATATTTGTGCTTACAGCCTCCCCCTTTGCCAAGATATATTTTGAAGATTTGCCAATTTTGCAATTACCCGCTTATTTGCAAAAAGAAGCTCAATTTTATGAGATTTGGTTGCATCAACAGATAAAAAAATATCAGTTTTCAGAAATTTGGGTAGATAGTTTTCCTGCTGGTATTTTAGGAGAACTTCGCTATTTAGCTCATAGCGAAGTAAAATGGGTGTACCTTGCTCGCTTACTTGATTGGGAAGCCTATCGCCATTTATTGTATTATATTCCTGACTATCAGAAAGTTTTTTTGTTGGAAAAATTAGAAGAAGCTCATCAAAATTTTGTGGATAGTATGCCCTGCACCAAAGAAAAGTTATTACTTCGCTATCCAATGCCAGATTTTAAACAGCAACTTTTCACGGAAAAAGATTGGCTTATTGTACATTCTGAGCCGCAAGAAGAAATAGAAGAGCTATTAGCCTACGCTCAAGACCAAGCTCAAATGGAGAAAAAAGATGCAGATTTCCATATTATTAGCCCGCTTCCCTCCTTTGATACAACCATTTACTGTCAGTTTCATCAAATTTATCCTGCTTATCCATATTTTGAACAAGCAGGCAAGATTTTCACAGCAGCAGGTTTTAATTCCATGCAGCAAAGCATTTATTGCATAGAAAAACACCATTATCTCCCTTTTCGGAGGCGTTTTGATAACCAATTTTTCAGAGCTTCACAAAGAAAGTTTATGTAAGAATTTAAAAATATTTTTCTTTTTTCAGATTTATTTTTTACCTTTGCGGGAAATTTAAAAGCCCTAAATTTTGTATTTGTATGAAAGAACTCGTAAAACATTTGCCTGCAATTAAGACCTTTATGGAGGAAAGAACGCAAGCCTTCCAAGAAATCAGCGAGCAAATGCTGAAAAATTTTTTGAGAGAAGCCTACAAACTACCTTTTCTTTTTCCTGTAAGAATTATTGTAAACGAAGATAAATTTGTAAATTTTTTGTTTGATATAAGAAAAGAACTTTTAGAGGGTAAAAAGATAGAAGTTACCCCACCACAAGAAGCTATCAATAATACAACACCCTCAATAGAAATAGAAGAAAAAAAAGAAAGCAGTACTACTGAAGAACTGAAACCTGCCAGCAAGGCTAAAACCACAACAACTAAAAAAAGTACTAAGAAAATCACGGATACTACTCAGGAGCTAAGTACAGAGAATGTAAAAACCAACAAAACTACCAAAGCTAAAAAAACGCTCTTAACTGACAAACTATAGCTTGCTAAACATTAAGCTCTATACTACCCACAATTTGCGTAGAATTGTCATCTTATTGGGTGGCTTGGCTGCTTTTTATTGGCTTTATTTCTTTTTTTTAGGCTACTCTTTACATAAAATAGACCAAGCCAATAGGCTTAAAAAAACTATTCCAAGTTTGTTTCAAAAAGAACAATTTGACGAAGTCGTAAGAAAAAGTTATTATTTATTGAGTATAGACTCTACTCAAGCAGACAAAAATTATTGGAATTTGGCAAGTGCTTATTATCTACTCAAACAAAAAAATGCTGCAAATAACTACTATTCCAAACTTTTAGAAACTACTGAAGTTCCTAAAAATCAAGCAAGAGCTTGGCATCAGTTGGCTAATCTCAATTATTTATCTTTTCCTGATTCTTTGGAAAAAAGCCTTGAACTTTACAAAAAATCTTTATACCTGAATCCAGAAAAAAGTAGCGTTCGGTATAATTATGAGCTACTCAAACGCATATCAAAGGAAAAAGAAAGGAAGTCTCCTACCCCCAAACAAAGTACAAAAAATACACCGTCTCCGCAAAAAGAGCCTACCCAATCTCCAAAGAAAATAGAGAATGATTTTTTGGAGGCTATCTCCAACCAAGAGCAAGAACAAATGAGAAAGTACCAGCTAAAAAAAGCTAAAAGAGCAAAAAACAATGAAGATTTGCCTAATTGGTAGCTAAAGTTGTACGATTATTTTCGCAGATTTAAGATTTTTGTCAATATCCAACTCTATTTTCGTGTTACTTTTATAAGCACTGATGCCTTGCGTAATATTTTGAGCTATCAACATAATTTTTTGTAGAATACCTTGCTCAAAAACAGGGTACAAAGTTGCCGCCAAAATGAGTTTATCTTCTTCGTTGGCTTGTGGCAAAAGTTCTATGATATCTTGCTGTATATCACCTTTCTCCAACTTTTCCCATCTTTTTTGCCATTCGGGTAGTTTTTCTTTGGGTAAAAATTCTCGTAGATAAATGGTTTGATGCGGATTTTCTAAATTTTCAATTTTCAGCAATTTAGCCATATTATCACTGATTTTGAGTATTTTATACTCCAAACTTAGCTCCATAGTGAGGTAATAAGTTTGCCATATTTTTTCCCAAAGCACTTGAGAATCTTGTTGCTCTTCTTCAAGATTGGTGTCAGTCGTGAATTGTTGTAAAGAAAAAGAAAGGTTAGGATTACTAAAAAAAGTTGGCTCGGAGAGTTCGTATTCTTCGTCCTCTGTCTTGAAGTCGTTGAGTTCTTGCTCCAAACTTTTATACACGATTTTATTGCGAATAGGTATCATTCGCTCCCTTTTAATATTCTCACCTAATGCCATTCCTGATACAAATTACTATGGATATTTTTATTTAGCCTTGCCTACGATTTCTTTTGCCAAGTTGAGATAATCCTCTGCTCCTTTGGCTTGTGGGTCGTACTCAAATACACTTTTCCCAAAAGAGGGAGCTTCCACTAATTTCACGTCTGTCCTGATTAGTGTCTGAAAAATAGGCACAAAATTATAAGTTTTTTGAATGTGATTATAGACTTCTTGCGTAATTCTTCGGCGAGAGTTATACATCAGCACCAAAATCCCCATAATTTCTAAATTAGGATTCACCGTTTTCTTTACTTGCTCTATTGTCTCCAAAATAAGCTCCAAACCATGCATACTCAAAACTTCCATTTGCAGAGGAATCACAATGCTATGAGCAGCTACTAAGGCATTTACTGTAAGAATAGAAAGGGAAGGGGAGCAATCTATAAGAATATAATCGTACTCCTGAGCGTTTTGTTCAAGCATTTTTCTGACAATTTGCTCTCTACCCTGATAGCTTACCAAAGAAAGTTCCAAATCAGCTAAAGTAACATCAGCAGGAATGATATGCAGCCCTTCTCGTTGGATAAGAGCATTATGAAAAGAAATATCCTCTAATATCACGTCCGAAACGCTCCAAACGTTGCTATTAGCCCCTAAATAATAAGACAGACTCCCTTGTGGGTCTAAATCCATCAAGAGAACTTTTTTTCCTAACTCTGCAATAGCACGCCCTAAATTCACGGTGGTAGTGGTTTTCCCTGTTCCTCCTTTTTGGTTTACGATAGCAATGATATGAGGTTTTGGCATAAAAAGTTTGGGTTTATTGGCACTTCAATTTACAAGAGAAAATAGAATTTTACAAGTTTTACCTTGTTAAGATTTCAAAAACTACCCAAAATTATTTTAAAAAGTAGTTTTTATGCAAAGATAAAAAAATAAGAACAAGAATTGAAAATTTTTAAAAATTTAGTAAAGAATTGAACTAAATCAACTACCATTACTCTGAGCATCTATATATTTTGGAAAAACAGGGTTGCTCCATCTGATTTTCTTAAAAAAATAATATCTACACAAACCGCTCAGGGTTTTTGCGAGGGAAGTCCCTTAAGATTAGCTTGTTCTGTAAGTTGGCAAAATAACTGATGGTATTTTTTTAAATCTTTACGCTTTTTGCTCAGAGATACCAAGCCGTCTTTTTCTGTAATAAAAAAATAAGTATAATTTTTTTTAGAAAAAATAACTTTTCTGCTTTCTCCTTCTTCCAAAGCTTCCAACTCATAATTAGATCTAAAGAGAACTTTTTTGTGCTCACTTAATTTTTTAGCAGCTACTTTCTTCCACTGTACATAGTGAAATACCTTTTCAAAATTTTCTTTGGTATCACAACGAACTTGGGCTTTGACTATACCCCAAGTCCAAAAAGCCAGAAAAAAAGATATACCTCTCATTCTTTTTTATTAACGCTATCAATTTATTTTTTCATTTTTTTACTTATGCCTATCCATCTCTCTTTGGGCGTCTTTGGTTTTTAGGTCTTCGCGTTTATCATAAAGTTTTTTACCTTTAGCCAATGCTATCTCCATTTTGGCAAAACCTCTATCATTGATAAAAATTCTTACAGGCACCAAAGTAAGCCCTTTTTCTTCTAAGCCTTTCTCCAATTTTCTAATTTCTTTCTTTTTGAGCAACAATTTACGCCTACGCATAGGCTCGTGATTGTAGTAAGTGCCCTCCCCATAAGGAGAAATGTGCATTTGAATTACCCATATTTCTCCTTCTTCCAAATAAGCGTAAGCATTTTGTAATTGTACTTTTCCCTGACGTATCGACTTTATTTCTGTGCCCGTAAGTACCAAACCCGCGACATAAGTTTCTATAAAATGATACTCAAAGGAGGCTTGCTTATTTCTAATATTTACTGTTTTTTGTATCGCTTCTTTTTGCTTTCCCATAATTTTTAGCTAAAAACTTACAAAATTACTAAAAAAAGCTCAATCCCAATATTTTTTGCGTTTTTTCAATATAAAAAAAATACCTCTTAACAAAATCCAACAATGATTAAAAATATTTGAAAAAAAACCATAATGCTTTTTCAAAATTTTGTACCTTTCCTCTAAGGATTTTTTTCGCTTTTGACTGCTCAATCCACCCAAAATAAAGTTGGCTATTACCAAATTTGTATGCACAATATGTTTGGCTTCTTTCAAACACCGAATTACCCAATCTATATCTGCCGAATATTTATAGGATAAGTCATAGGTAGTTGCTATACTACGTTTTACAATAAAAGCTTGATGAGAAACACACATTCCCCAACGCAAACTCCGCCAAGTAAGTTGTGGAGGTAATGAAAGAGGTGTTATTTCGCTTCTCAAACCGATAACTTTAAAAGTTTCTGCCGCCAAAATTTGGGCTTCTCCATAATAAATATCTGCATTCTCTTTGCTCTCAAAGACTTTAGTAAGTGTATCATTTGCAAAAAAAGTATCTCCTGCATTCATAAAAATAAGATACTCGCCTGAGGCTTTGGCAAGAGCTTTATTCATTGCCTCATACAAGCCGCTATCTTGCTCTGATTGCCAAAAACTGATTTTTTGCTCATATTTTTTAATGATGGTAATTGTATTATCCGTAGATTTTCCATCAAAAACGAGATACTCTATAAAAGGATAGTTTTGCGAAAACACACTTTGAAAGGTTCTTTCAAGGTGTTGTTCAGCATTGTAACAAACCGTAATGACAGAAATTTTAGGCAAAAACATTTAGCTTAGAATTAAATTTTTCACAAATTGCAGAAAAAATAAAGTTTCTACAAAAAATAGGAATGTATAAATATCTTCTTCGTCCGCTTTTATTTCAAATGCAAGCTGAAAAAGCTCATCATTTTACGTTTTCTCTGCTAAAGTTTGCCCTAAATCTCCCTTTTGCAAAGACTATTGCCCATAAATTTTGTACATTTGAAGATAAACGCTTACGAAAAAATCTGATGGGTTTAGAATTTCCTAATCCAGTGGGTTTGGCGGCAGGGCTTGATAAAAATGCTATGGCTATTGATGAATTGGCAGCCTTAGGCTTTGGGTTCATAGAAATTGGGACACTCACCCCAAAAGCCCAAGAAGGAAACCCTCAACCTCGTTTATTTAGGCTTTTAGCTGATGAAGCGATTATCAACAGAATGGGATTTAATAATGATGGCATAGAAATCGCCCTTGAACGCCTCAAAAAAAGAAAAAGCAAAGTAATCGTGGGGGGCAACATTGGCAAAAATAAAGTTACCCCTAACGAAGAAGCTATCAATGATTATACCTTCTCTTTTCAGGCACTTTTTGATTGGGTGGACTACTTCGTGGTCAATGTAAGTTCGCCTAATACACCCAATTTGAGAGCTTTACAAGAAAAAGAACCACTTAAAGCCTTACTTTCTCATTTGCAAAATCTTAACTATCAAAAAGCAAAACCAAAACCTATTCTACTCAAAATTGCCCCAGATTTATCCGATGAACAGTTAGATGATATTATTGAAATCGTGATTGATACCCAAATAGCAGGCATCATAGCCACCAATACCACGCTCAGCCGAAACGGGCTACAAAGCTCGGAAAAGCTTTGCAAAGAAGCAGGCGGCTTGAGTGGAAAACCTTTGGCAAAACGCTCTACTGAAGTGATTAGTTATATAGCCCGTAAGTCCCAAAAGAAATTTGTCATCATTGGTGTTGGAGGCATCCACAGCCCTGAAGATGCTTGGGAGAAAATATCCGCAGGAGCAGATTTAGTACAGATTTATACTGGCTTTGTCTACGAAGGGGCAAGCCTCATCAAAAGTATCAATAAATTTATGATAGAAAAAATAAGAGAAAACGAGTAACTTTCAGGTAGGCATTTTACCTACTGATACCCTATTTCTCTGTTAGATTATATTTTATAGCGAGCCCTGAAATAGTTGTTCTCCTTGATTGAAAGTCATACGTTACATTTATCAATGCATCTGCCCCTTCTTGTTTAGCATTTTCCTTTAATTTTTGTAGGAGTGTGTTCGCTTTCTTCCATATAGGAGCGTTTATTCTTATATATTTTATTTCTACAAAAGATTGAGGAGGCATTTGTTTCATAAAAACCTCCACCTCTTGAGACGAACTTCTCTGTAATTTTACTTTAGTTACAAATGTACAATTAGTCAAGTATAGTAATGGGAAAAAGAACGCCAAAACCATTTTTTTCTGCAAATTCATCATATTTTTTTGTTTATCTCTAAATCTTATATGGCTTTACCAAACACTATCCCAGCATCTTGATTGCTTTTCTTATGGCTGTTTCGAGCACATCTATTTCTTCAAAAGTATTGTAGATAGCAAAAGATGCCCTTGCTGTTCCTAAGGGTGTTCCCATACGTTTCATCAGGGGCTGCGTACAATGATGCCCTGTTCTGATAGCTACCCCTTGGCTATCCAATAAAGCTCCTACATCAGAAGGATGTGTATTTTCTATAACAAAAGAAATTACGCTGGCTTTCAGTGGGGCTGTTCCTATTATTTTTAAGCCTTGTATTTCTTGGAGTTTTTGTGTAGCATATTGCAATAATTTTTCTTCATAAGCAGCTATATTTGCCTTGCCTATCTCAGCCATAAAGTCTAAAGCTTTTGCAAAAGCAATAGTATCAGCAATATTAGGTGTACCCGCCTCAAACTTGAAAGGTAAATCTCCGTAAGTAGTTTTTTCAAAAGTTACTTCTCTTATCATTTCGCCCCCTCCGTGATAGGGTGGCATAGCTTCCAATAACTCTCTTTTTCCGTACAAAGCACCTATTCCTGTAGGAGCGTACACTTTATGCCCCGAAAAAACATAGAAATCACAATCCAAATCTTGTACATCTATTTCCAAATGAACAGCTCCTTGTGCCCCATCAACCAAGGTTTTAGCCCCCACTTTTTTTGCCATTTCTATAATTTTTTTGGTCGGATTGATAGTACCTAAAGCATTGGAAATCTGTGTAATAGCTACTAATTTAGTTTTTTCTGAAAGCAGTTTTTCATATTCCTCCAAAATCAATTCGCCTTCGTCTGTGATAGGAACAACTCTCAAAATTGCTCCTTTTTCCTCACAAAGCATCTGCCAAGGCACAATATTGGCGTGATGCTCCATTGTAGAAATGATTATTTCATCACCCAAACCAATGAATTTTCTACCAAAAGTAGCCGCTACCAGATTGATAGCCTCTGTTGTACCTCTGGTAAATACTATTTCGTCCGAACTTTTAGCATTAAGAAAATCCGCTATCTTTTGCCGAGTTTGTTCGTATATATCCGTTGATTTTGCTGCCAAGTAATGAGCTCCTCTATGAATATTGGCATTTAAGGTTTCATAATAATTCTTCAGGGCTTCTATCACCACAATAGGTTTTTGTGTAGTAGCCGCATTATCTAAGTACACCAAAGGTTTTCCGTTCACGTTTTGGTGTAATATAGGAAACTGCTGGCGAATAGCCTGTATATCCAAAGTAGTTGTTGCGTCTGGCATAAGCATTTGTTTATTTTTTCAACGTTTTTTTTAAGAAAAGTGTTTTGTAAGACCAAAATTCTTTTTCTTTTGCAAAAGAATTTATTTTTTTCTATACTGAAAATGATTTTTCTCACGTTTCATTAAAAAAATATAAAAACATGGCAAACATCAGTACTTCTGGCATTTTCAAAATCATCGGGGGGAGTTTCGCATTCATTTTATTGATTGTGGCTCTTTCAAGTTCTTGTAAGCGAATTGATGCAGGACACGTAGGTCTGGTTGTCAAATTATATGGTACAGAAAAAGGCGTACAAGACGTAACCGAAGTTACGGGTTTAGTATGGTACAACCCTTTCTCTACAGAAATCTACGAATTTCCTACCTTTATCCAAAATGTTGTTTTTACAAAAGATAACCACGAAGGTAGCCCACAAAATGAAGAATTTAGAGTTACAACAAAAGATGGTTTAGTAGTAACCTTTGATGTTTCTATGAATTATCGCGTTGCCCCTAACCAAGCTGCCTCCATTTTCAAAAAGTACAGAAAACCTTTAGAAATTCTGAATAGAACTATTATGCGTAACTATATGCGTGATGCCTATAACAAAATTTCTGGTAAATATACCGCAGAACAACTCTATGAGAGTAAAGTGGTGTTTCAAGCGGAGTCCGACAAGGAAATTAAAGATGTCTTACTCAAAGAAGGCTTTATCGTGGAGCAAGTTGTCTTACTTAATGAGTTACGCCTGCCACAGGGAGTCGTAGATAACATCAACGCCAAAATCAATGCCCGACAAATTGCTCTCAAAAAAGAGCAAGAAGTAGCCCAAGAAAAAGCTGAGGCTCAAAAAGAAATTGAGAAAGCTAAAGGTTTTGCAGAATCTATGCGAATTAAAGCAGAAGCAGAAGCAGAATACAACAAAAAACTGGCAGAATCTCTCTCTCCTAACCTTATTGAGTATGAAAAAATTAAGAAATGGAATGGGCAAACACCAACTTACGTAGGTGGCGGCAATGGGGGCGGACTGATTATTCAAACTAAGTAATATTTTCACTTTATTGTATATTTTATTTTTTTATGGCTAAGAAAAAGAAATCCAATCGTGTGCTCTGGATACTGCTGGGGCTGGCGATAGTAGTAATCGTGTTTGCAGTAATATTCAACAAGAATAATAAAAATTTAGAAAAAGTAGATATTACGGAGGCAAAACTAAGCAATATCACCGAAAAAGTGGGGGCTTCTGGTAAAGTACAACCCGAAACCGAAGTAAAATTAAGCCCTGATGTATCTGGTGAAATTACAGAACTTTATGTGAAAGAAGGTGATTCAGTCGTGAAAGGGCAACTGCTGCTACGTATCCGACCTGATAATTATGAGTTGGCTGTGCAACGCTCCCAAGCCTCTCTCAATACAAGCAAGTCAAGTTTGGCACAATCCCAATCCAGAGCCTTACAAGCTGAAGCCCAATTCATACGCTCAAAAGCTAATTTTGAAAGACAAAAAAGCCTTTTTGAACAAAAAGCTATTTCTCAATTAGAATTAGAACAAGCTACTGCCGACTACAAAGTGGCTCAACAAGAATGGGAAGCTGCCAAACAAGCCATCACTGCCGCCCAATTTAATATCCAAAGTGCCAACTCCACCGTAAATGAAACTATACAAAACCTTAACAGAACTTCTGTATATGCTCCTATCAGTGGCGTAATTTCCAAACTTTCCGTAGAAAAAGGCGAACGCGTAGTAGGAACAGCCCAAATGGCAGGTACAGAACTTTTGCGTATCGCTAACCTAAATGATATGGAAGTACGTGTGGACGTCAATGAAAATGACATCGTTCGTGTATTTTTAGGCGATACTGCCGAAGTAGAAGTGGAGGCTTATCGTAACCGTAAGTTTAAAGGAGTAGTTACTGCCATCGCCAACACCGCTAATACGGCTCTTACTACCGAATCTGTAACGGAGTTTCAGGTAAAAGTGCGTATCTTAGGAGACTCTTACAAAGACTTGAAAGCCAAAAGTGGCAGACTTTCTCCCTTCAGACCAGGTACAAGTGCCAGCGTAGAAATTATCACAGATACTAAAAAGAATGTTCTTTCAGTGCCACTATCTTCTGTTGTAGCCAAAAACCCAGAGCAAGTAAGTAAAGAAAAAAATAAGAAAAATAGCAAAAAAACTGAAAAAGAAACAGCCGACAATAATTCAGAAAAAGATAAAAAAGGTAAAGCTAATGCCGAAAAAGCTGAATATGTATTTGTATATGATGATACTAAAAAAACGGTAAGTTTGAGAGCTGTAAAAACAGGTATCAGCGATTTTGAAAATATAGAAATTACAGAGGGCTTGAAAAAAGGCGAAAAAATAGTAACAGGACCTTTCCAAGCGATTGATAAGAAATTGAAAGATGGAGACGAAGTAAGTACTTCGGAAAAAGCTCCTAACAACACGAAAAAATAAGAAAATTATGCTAAAAACCGAAAACTTTATCCGTAAACCGTAGGTTTTTAGCATAAAAATAAATGGTTAGTGTATCTTTTTTTAAATTTCAAGGCTTTAAAAAACGTTGGTGGGCTTTTTCGCAAATGGGTAAAGGCAAGCAACTTTTCAAAAATACAGAAGGGCTTTCCTTCAAAAAAATGATGGGAAGCGGAGCAAATGGCGGTTTTAGTATTTTCCCTAATTTCGGGCTTTATGGTGTTATTTGTGTTTGGGAAAACGCAGCCGCTCAAGAACACTTTTTTGAATACAACGAAGAATTAGCTTTATTCAGAAAGAATAGTGTAGCTCACCAAGATATTTTTTTAGAGCCTTTAAGTTCTCACGGGGCTTGGGATAAACAAAATCCTTTTAAAATTACTACTCAAACCGAAAAAACTCCTCCCAACCAAAAAATTGCCGTTATCACCAGAGCCACAATTTATTGGCAGAAACTACATAAATTTTGGTATTACGTACCAAGTGCCAGCAAGAATATGCAAAACCAAGAAGGCTTGCGATTAGCCCTTGGCATTGGCGAACTTCCTCTTATTCAGCAAGCTACTTTTAGTATCTGGGATAGCAGCCAAGCCATGCAACAATATGCCTACAAAAATAAAAGCCATAAGGTCGTCATTGAGAAAACCCGAAAATACCAATGGTACAAGGAAGAACTTTTTGCCCGCTTTGCCGTAAAGGACGTACAAGGTAATTTGTGGGATAATTTGTTGTAAAATCTATGCTCGTTTATTTTTTACAATCAATCATTATCAACATTATCAAGCCCGTACAACCTTAAAAATCTATCCTGCTCTTCCTGAAAAGTCTTCTTTTGATGATGTGCTTTTTGGTTTTTTATGTATTGAAAAACTCTTTCAAGCACAGATTCGGACACAGAAAAGGCAGCGTAGCCCGTTTGCCAAGCGAATTTATCTGTAGTGAAATTATTTTGATTAAAAAAATGCGAGCTACTGCCTTTTATCTGTTTGATAACCTCTGAAATAGATTTTCGCGGGTTTAGAAGAAACAAACAATGAATATGGTCGGGCATACCATTGATGATTCTTACTGGGCAGCCTTGCTCACGTAACTGCTCAGAAAGAAATTGATAAACCTCGTTCTCAATAGCTGAATGAATTAGAGGCATTCGTTTTTTGGTTGCCCATATAGCGTGTATCCCGATTTTATTATATGAATGTGGCGTATATTTAAAAATCATATTTCAACTCACGA
>JANRLU010000129.1:0-1942 GCA_033762275.1 Thermonemataceae bacterium
ATGTTGCGGGGATTTGCGAAGGTGGCGATTTGCCCCACCAAACTTCCAAACACCGCTTAAGCACTGAAATTAGCAGATAATTTTTATTTAAAAGCACAAGCCCGCCACTTTTGCCAAGGTGCTGTTAGCGGTTCGGGCTTGTTGTCCAGTCGTTATATGTCATTTCAAATTTAATTTCGTTTGTTTCGTGTGTTCCAACGTCTTTCCAGCCTGCTTTTCTGTAAAACTGTTCTGCTCTTGTATTGAATTCTGTACCTAACCAAACTTTTTCCTTTGTCTGTGTGAAATACCAGTCCAACATTGTATTGTGTAACTGTTGTCCAATACCTTTTTTCTCAAATTTTGGATCTAAAAATAAAGCCCAAATGTTATTTTCTTTTAGGTCAGCAATTGCAAAGCCCACGATTTGTTCGTCTATTTCGCAAACCCATCCTTTTCCTCTTTTGGTAATAAATTCTTCACAATCTTTGTCTGTCACCAAGTTAGGATTTGACAGGGTATTTTCAGTCACAGAGTTTCTTACAGTTTGAATTTGTTTTATGTCGTCTATTTTAGCTTCTCTAATAATCATAATTTAATTTATTCTGTTTTTTCTGTTATTTTGCCCCAAACGATTAACCGTTTCTTGTTTTCGTTGTGTCGTTTTAGCCTGACCGCTAATGTTGCGGGGATTTGCGAATTTACAAAAAATAAGAGCGAAGCGAAAGATTTTTTTGTAATTTCGTAAATGCCTTGTTGGGCGAAGTGTCCGAAGCGAAGCGAGGGCAGGAGGCTAACAAGGGATGTAATCCCCGCAACATTGGGCAGAAGTGCCGAGCGAAGCGAGGCATTTCTGCCCAACGGAAAAGCATTTGTGCAGGGCGGGCTTAGGTGCACTACCGTTTCCATACGCACAAAAGCCAATAAATAGTACAAAAGTTCAATTTAGCACGTCTGCCCGCCTTGCCATAAATGCAATGTTGTGCCTTGCCTTTCTTTTTTTCGTTAAAGTGTTTGCAGGAAGTCGTCAAACAATATCACTTTTCTAAATCCTTGTTTTCGCAAACCTTGATACAAAGGATTGTCCCTTGTCAAAAGTGGCAAATCCAACTGCATTGCTAAGGCTACATAACTAATGTCTTTCAAGTCTATTTTTTCAAGTAATCGTTCCGACTTAACCAAAATATTCTGTTCTAAAACGTATTGAGGTAGAATAGTTAGTTGGGTAAACACAAAATACGTCCAATCTGTAAATTGAATTTCAGACATTTTGGTCTTATCTTTCAAAATATCTTTATACTTTTCTACTTCTATCAGTGCAAAGTCGGGTAGGATGAAGTTATTGAAAGTCAAAATGGGTCTATAACCAGCCTTCCCACTTATCAGAATACTTATTAGTACATTGGCATCAATAACAAAATCTGTCATTGGGTAATCAAGTATTTATGTTTTTCTTGTTGCCAAGCCAAATGGCGTGCTGTTTGCCATTCTTTGTCGTTCTGCAAGTCTATTGTTTTGAGGTCTTCTAAAACATCTTGTGCAGCCGTTTTAAGCAACATTTTCTTTACAAAATCTTGCAAGTAACTCTCCACTTGTTTGTAGCCAAAAGTCTGTACGATACTTTCGTCTAATTGTATCTTAAACTCTACCATTTCTGTCAAAATTTAGTTCCTATTTAAAACAAAGTTTTTTCGGACTTTGTTCAACTTGTTGATTTTTCTTTTAAGGTAAGGCACAACGGTTTGGGGCTTTGTGAAGTTGGGGCTTTCAAGGCACAAATGTTCAATAAACCACAAATGTTGATTAGAATTACAAATGTTCAAATTTAGCACGTCTGCCCGCCTTGCCACAAATGCAATGTTCACTACCATTAAGTTAAAAAAATGCTTAACTTGCTGGCATTGTTTTAGCTTCTAAATTTAAAAACTATGTTACAAATTTCAAAAAAATTATTGGCGAACTT
>JANRLU010000130.1:0-31401 GCA_033762275.1 Thermonemataceae bacterium
AAGTTCGCCAATAATTTTTTTGAAATTTGTAACATAGTTTTTAAATTTAGAAGCTAAAACAATGCCAGCAAGTTAAGCATTTTTTTAACTTAATGGTAGTGAACATTGCATTTGTGGCAAGGCGGGCAGACGTGCTAAATTCAACTTTTGTGCTTTCTATGGGCTTCTGTGCGTGTGGAAACGGTAGTGCTACTAAGCCCGCCCTGCACAAATGCTTTTCCGTTGGTAGCCATTTTAAAAAAAACAGAATATGAAACAAAGAATTTTACTAATCTTAGTATTCCTTTGCGTAACTGCAAACATTGTTTACGGACAGACTTACAAAAAAATAAGAAAAGTCGTACCTATCTTGACAAATCAAAGTTTCTACCTAAATGGTGGGAGCAGAGCAACATTTGGTGGTAAATCACGCACAAATTTAACAATATCTCTACCTAACAACACCGTTGAGTGGTATTACGTTTTTTCAACAAGCCCTAACGAAGGTAATTCTCAAAGTATAAATCTTGTTTCACAATTAACAAGGTTAGTCGACCCATCAGGTGTAACAGCCATAGCGACAAATGCGCTATTTGCACCAACAGGAAATGGAGGTGCTTGTGATATTTATCTTGTAGATAGAGCCAATGTTGATAAATTTATGAGCAAATCAGATAATTTTGGTGGGTCATATTCTTACAATATGGAAGGAACAAGAGAAAACTTTAAGAATGGTGTTGTTCAAATTAAAGGTATAAGGTCGGGAATTTGGTATTTAGGATTTAAAAATCCGAGTGCAACAACAGGAGTAAATATCACAGTTGAAGTGGCTGCAATAGTGGAAGAAACTGTTTTAGATTATGACACTTGGTCATCTGAAACTAAAACCACATTCTATAATAATTTTTACAAAGGATTAAAGGAAAATAAGTTTGATGATAATATTGCCAAAGAAATTGCAGGTTGTCTAATTGAAAAAATTACTACTCAAAAGACACCTCAACAATGGGACAATATGACAGAAGGTTCAAGACAGTCATATTTGAATGAAGTTTATGAAAGCTGTACAAAGAAGTATCAAGTAAGCAAAACACCTGAACAAGAAAAAGGTGTAACTTTTGGAAATCTTGGTTGGAAAACCTATGAAAATGGAGATGTAGATAAAGCAATAGAGTTTAGTAAAAAGGCATTAACTTTTGATAATACTCTTGGCTATGTAAAAGCAAATTTGGGTTTATTTTATCTAATAAAAGACGATGAAATGACAGCAACTGAATACTATGTTGATGCAATTTCAGATTTCAAACGAGATAAACTTAGAGCAAAACATTCTTTTGAAGCCGCAATTGATGATATTAAGCAAGCGATAAAAAAATATCCTAATATGAAAGGTTATGAACATATAAAGGATTTACTTGAAACAGAACTCAAAAACTACTAATAAAAAACGGCTACCAACATTATGTTTGCGAAAAGGCGGGCTAATGTGCGTAATTTAGGCTTTTGTGCTTTCTATAAACTTTGTGCGTAGGGCAAGGGAAGTGCTATTAAATCCCGCCCTTCGCAAACATTTTTCCGTTATATGCCATTTTAGGGACAACCGCAAACCAACGGACAGACCGACAAAAAAACAAGCATTTTGACAAGGATACCACGACATAAATATTTACTTTTGCACCCGATTTGAAACAGATAACGACCATATTATTAGCACTTCTTATTTTCTTGCAACCTTTTAGCAAGATATGGATTGTCGTTTCCTTTAAAATCAACAAAAAAGTTATTGCAAAGACACTTTGCGTAAAGAAAGAAATTGAGAACAATTCTTGCCAAGGCAAGTGCCATTTGAAAAAGCAACTTGACAAAGCAGACGAAGAAGAGCAAAAGCAAGCACCGACAAATCAGAAGGAAAAATACGAAATTCTCTATTGCTATTTTTCAAAGCCTTATGACTTTATAAAGTATGCAGACATCCATTTAAATAAACTCAACGCTGCATACGAAAATAGTTTTCATACTTCTTCATTCATCACGGACATTTTCCGACCACCGAAACTCAATTTGATTTAATGTTTTTGTCTGGGCGAAGCCCAAACAAAAAGCAAAGCACATGCCTACGGCTTGTGCTTTTGGGGTATGCTATGTGCCTACTTCAACATATTTCAGTTTCACATAAAATCAAATTTCAAAATGAGTTTCAAAAACATCATCATAACAATCTTATGCCTTTGGGCAACGAGCAGTTTTGCTCAAAATATAAAAGGGACAATCAAATCCCAAACAGGAGAAGCCATTGGCTTTGCCAACATTTCTGTTCTTAATAGTTCGAACGGGACAGTTGCAGATAAAGACGGTAACTTTTTGCTTGACTTAGACAAAGGAAAGTATCAATTACAGTTTAGTGCGGTTGGTTATGCAAACAAAGTTCAATCTATTGAAGTAGCAGACCAAACTTTAACTATTGAAGTTTCACTTTCAGATAATACCCAAGTTTTGGAAGAAGTGGTGGTAACTGCCAACAAGCGTGAAGAAGATATTGTAAAGGTTTCTACTTCTATCACTTCCCTTTCAGCCAAAAAAATTGAAGATACTAGAACTTGGGGACTTGGCGGATTGACAGCCTTAGTACCGAACTATACCTATCAAGAATTAGGTGTTCCGTTTCAACAAGTTCAGTCTATTCGTGGTATTCAGGTTTTCAGCGAAAATCCTGCGGTTTCAACTTACATTGATGATGTGAACAACATTGACATCTTAGCAAATGGTTTTGCTTTTACAGACATAGAAAGAATAGAAGTATTGCGTGGACCGCAAGGAACTCTTTTCGGACGAAACGCAATGGGTGGTGTAATAAACATCATCACAAAAAAGCCGACAAACAAAACAACAGGATTTGCAGAAGTTGGAGCAGGTAACTTGGGTTTGCAACGCCATAGTTTTGGATTTAAAACACCCATTATTAAAGACAAACTATTCTTCGGTGTGAATGGACTTTTTCAAACCCAAGATGGCTATTGGAAGAACGATACCACTGGAACAGGTGCAACAGACGGCAAATACAATGGAAAATTAGTTGGTGGTGAAAAGAATTTGTACGGCAATATGTATTTAAAATGGTTGCCAAACAAACGGTTTAGTTTCACTTTGAACTTGAAAGGACAAAGAGATTGGAGCAACAACACAGGCTTTTTCGTTTCGCAAGCAGATAGAGATTTAGCACTTGCAAATCCTGACAAAATCAATTTGGCAAGAGTGGGCGAACACGAACGTAACATATTAAACTCTTCGTTGGTGGCAAAATATTTCGGTAATAAGTTTACATTGACTTTAATATCCGCCTACCAAACTATTGACTTGTCTTTTAAGGATATTGATTTTCCGGGCTTTTATCACTCGTTTTACAAAAGTGCAATCGGAGAAAAATTGCCACCGCAACAAGTGTATAGCCAAGAATTTCGTATTAATTCAAACTCTGATAGCAAACTTCAATACACGGCAGGTTTTTATGGATTTTCGCAAGTGGGTTATGAGCCTTCAACAAACTTAGCCTTTGAAAGTCCGCTATTCCCCGACACGTATTCCATTTTCAGAAACAAGGCAAATAATTTTGGACTTGCAGGTTTTGGAGAGTTGAGTTATCAGTTTACAAAAAAAATGAAAGCTACAGCAGGTTTACGCTACGACTATGAAAAACGTGAAGCAACTTTCAACGGATTTGGTGATGCAGTATTTACAGGTGGCGTTTTCACTCAAATCAATCCAGACACAACAGTAAGCGGAAATTACTCTGCCCTTTCACCAAAATTAGCTTTGAGTTATGCTGTTAATGACCGTTCAAATATTTACATTACTTATACTCGTGGTTTTCGTGCAGGTGGTGTAAATGCTCAAAAAGTACCTAACAATGTTCGCCAAACTTTTGACCCTGAATATTCAAACAATTATGAAGTGGGTTATAAAACGTTTTTGGCTAACAATAAATTGAGTATTGGTGCTTCTGCGTTCTTAATTCAATGGCAAAATTTGCAATTCTTTAATTTGGTTGCACCTTTTACCTATGCAAGAGAAAATGTAGGTAACGCACAGTCATCAGGTGTTGAGTTAGAAATTTCAGCAATTCCAGTTAAAGGCTTACAACTTGATGGGAGTTTTGGTTTCAACAAAACAGAATACAATAGTTTTGATTTAAAACGTGTTAATTTCGGTACAGGTGTTGAAACATCTACTGCAATTGGTGGAAATAGCCTTTCAAACGCACCAAGCCATACCATTTTCTTTGGTGCTCAATATGCAATTAGTAAAACCAAATATACCTATTTTTAATAACGTTTTTAGCAAAACGAAATATACCTTTTTTACAAAGAAAAGTTATACTATTGCAATTTTTTCTACAAATACTACCATATAATAAAAATTGCCTCCCGTAGCACTCTATTACTCCCACTCCCCTTAAACTACATACCTCCAATAATGCTCATTATCAGATTTTTGTGATTTTTTTGTAGATTTTTTTCTACAAATGTTTTTGTTGTAGATTTTTTTCTATATATTTGTGCTATAAAATCTGTATCGCAATGAGAAAGAAAGGTAAAGTTTTTCCGAGAAGCCGAGCCAACATACTTAAAAAGTACCTGACTCCTAATGACACGCTACTTATAGCCAACGTAACGGGCGTTACACGCACACACGTTACCAACGTCATACAAGGCAGAAGGGCTTGTGATACTATTATAGGAGATATTATTATTAGAAATGCGATAGCCAGAGCCAAACAAAACAGGGATTACGAAAAAAAGGCAATCGTTTATGCAAGACCTATATAATAAAATAAAAACACTTGCAGAGCTCAAGAAGCAGGACGTGAATTACTTTGAAAACAGAGGATACGCCCTTTATGCGATGCAATATGCTCGCAGAGCGGCTTATATGCGTCTGTTCTCAATGCCTGCAACTTATCTCAAAAAAGAGTTTGGCTTGCCTAAAAGACAACTAATGGAGCTTGCTATACCTTTCTTAGAAAAAGAAGGCATTAGGATAAAAAACCTCCAGTATCTCCAAAAACTTACGATTGCTTACAAAAGAAAAGGCTTAGATACCTGCATAAGCGGGAAAATAAGAAATACCAACGCCCTCAAAGCAGACCAAGAACACGTTTCTTTGATTACAGGCTTAATGACAGGCGTAAAGAAACCTACAGTCGCAGAGATTACAAGCATCTACAATGATTTTGTGGCAAAGAAAATGGAGCTCGTAAACGAAGCCACTGGAGAGCAACCCGATGGAGCAAAATTCAAGCCACTTAGTTATAGTACGATTTCCAAAAAAATAGCTGCTCCGCTCAATAGAGCCGCTTATTCGGCTACACATAGCTCCGAGCTTAGCTATAAAATTAAGCATGCTTTCCACATTAAACGCAAACGCCCAAGCTATGCAGGCTCTATGGTTACCTGCGATGACTGGGATATGAACATCAATATCCAAATAGGCAAGCATAAAAAGGCTTATGCTTATCTGTTTTTTGATGTGGCTACTCGCCATTGTGTAGGATACGCTTGGTCTTTTGAGAAAAATAAAGACCTCTTTATGAGCGGCTTACGCAATATGTTAGCTAATCCTATCTGGGACGGCAAAACGCCTTACGAGATACAGGGCGAAAGCAATCTTCTGAAGGGAATGAACGAAGACATACTTAAACAGATTTTCCCTTCCACCAAAATTATCCCTAAAAATCCGCTTGGCAAATACGCAGAGCGAGATATTAGAGACTTGAAATACAGAGTTTTTGCAAGAAATACACAATATAAAGACTACTTCAAAGGCAGGCATTACAATAGCAGTGAGGCTTGGACATTGGACAGAGACCAGCAGGCAGCCGTAAAAGTAATGCAAAGCAAAGAAGAGATAGACAACTTTCTCCGCACCATCGTTGCCGAGTATAACCAAGTTTTCGCCTTCAATAAGCCTTTGCACGAAAAACTCCCTACCAAAAACACAGAAAGACTGGCGTTTTTTGTGGGAGAGAAAGCACTTAGCCCTACGGGCAAGCCCATTACTTATGCAAATGGCTGTTTTACTTACAAAAAACAAGTCTATGCTTTCACCGAAATAGACAAACTCAAGAGCAAATACTTAGATGTTCGTTTCTGGGAGAGTGTTCCTTATGTATTCCAAAACGATGAATACATTGGCAAGGGAGAGTCTTTTGGTTTAGTGCCTGCGGCTACTTTGGAAAAGCAAGACTACGAAGACGAAGAGTATCTCAAGCAATTTGCCATAGCTGCTAAGCTACAAAACCAAGTTGCTGAGCATCTGGAGTGTATAGAAAAGGTATCCATTAACAAGTACTTTGAAAAGCCGCCAGAAAAAACCCCTACAAGCAAAGATAACGCCCTGACTCAGCTCACAGGCGATGACTTTTATACAAATCTAAATTTTTAACCCCGTATTCTATGAGTATTTTTAAGAAAGAACCCAAGTTAGACGACCTTTGGAAGGCGTACTGGAGAGAAAAAGCTATCCTTTTCGCTTCTGAACAGGCTTTAGAGAAGATTAAAGAGGAGATTATTAGGCATACACGCTTTGAGGAAGGTAGCAAAACAGCCTATCATGAGCAAAATAAGCTTCAAAAAACCGTAAAAGTGAGCCTGCAAAAGCCTAAAAAATTAGACTATCAGGCTTTCGCCAGAGAGTTCCCGAACTTAATTACTACGCAAATTAACGAAAAAGAAGTAATAGAGTGGCTTAATGATGGCGACAAACGCTTCCAAATAGAGCCTTTTGGCTTTGATTTAAAGCCTGCTATCTATTACACTTTTTCCAAAACCTAATCTCACAGATACAGAGAATAGACAAATAGCCTCAGCCTCTTAGGTTGGGGTTATTTTTTTTAGTTTTTACGTCTGGCGTTAGAGCCTATACCAAACTTATCTGTGTAACTGGAGCTTTCCTGCAAAGGCAGTTGGATAGAAATAGACCCTTTGGCAATAGCCTTCAGGTAAGCAATAGCGTCATCATAGCGTTTGATACGCAAATCAGGAATTTGGTTGGGGTTGATGCGGCTGTGCAGATGATACAACAGTATATCCACGGCATAGACTACCAGCAAGGCGTTGCGTTCCTCCGCTTGGCTTGCCCAAATAGCCGCCACATTGTATTTATCCCGCAGGTAGCTTTCTATTTCTGAAAGGCTTGCCAGTTCAGCCTGATTGAGCAAGTCGGTATTTTGTTCTATTATTTGCTGCAAAACGGTATTCCTGATTTGCATTCGTATATCATTGTCGGTGAGCCAAATCATTGTTCTAAAAATTAAGGATTTACACTAATATCAGGGGTAAGGGTATCATAAAGGCTTGCTTCTGCGAGGGCTTTGCTGTTATCAATCCAGATAAACTCCCAGCTTATTTCAAAGATAAGCACATTATCGTAATTGCTATCTGTTTTGAGGGCGATACGATTGAGAGCTGTAAAATTATCTTGCGAAAAACCTTGCAGGCTCAAATATACTTGCTCTACAAAATCATAGAGTACTAAGGCTTGCTCTTGGCTTTCTGCCCCTTCAAAGCTATCCGAGTAACACTCCAAAACAATATGTGTATTGAGTTTTACGGAGGCGGTTTGTACGCCTGAGGACTGATAGCTAAAGTTTATATCGGCAAACTCCAAGAAAACAGCAGGCGTAAGCAATACATTTTCAGCTTGTTTGGCAGGTTGGTTGTTCCAGAAATCCACAAAAACGCCTGCTATATCACTTTTCAGTTTTTGGGCAATGGCTCTAAAAATTGTTTTCATTAGGCTTGGTATTGGTTGGCACTATTAAGCACTCTTAATAAAGTTTCAAGGACGATTTTCTCCACATCAGTCATGCTTTCTTTGAGCGTACTAGCGTGTACTTCTATTTTATCTTGCAATTTTTGCAGGTTAATGGTAATGTTGGTTGCTTTTGCACCACCACCTGCCACGCCTGCAAGCCCTTTTTCAGCCTCTTTGTTAAAATCGGGGAGTGCTGTATCAAGCCTCTCCCGGTCTTGTCCCAAAATATCTTTTGTTTCTTCAGGTTTGATATTTGCTTTTTTGTAGACTTCGCTCAATATCCCCCCAGAGCCTGCTACATTAGCGGCAAGGGTTTTGTTGCTGCTGGGGTCTGCCCCAGAAATCCACGTAAAGAAATCAGAAACCTTGCCCCACATTTCCTCAATCCAAGCCCAAATATCATTGAAAAAGCCTTTGATTTTTCCCCATGTTTTTTCCCCGAACACGCTCTCCATAGCATCTCCCAGAAGCGAAAAGGGGTTGTAGTTAGAAAACAACTTATACACACCATACACAATCCCTCCCAAGGCGGCTACCCCCGCAATAAACAAACCGATAGGGTTGGCGTTCATTGCGGCATTGAGTAGCCACTGCCCCGCAGTCATCAGGATAGTAGAGCCCCGCCAAAGACCCTGCGACACAATCATTCGCCCGATACCTATTACCACGCTTTGTATCAGCGAGCCCATTTGCAAGGCTTTGAAGCCAATCCAAGCGGCAATATTCCCCATCAGGCTGGCTGTCCCCATTAGCAAACGAGAGCTTACCGCCCAAAGCCCCCCAGCAAGCCCTCCTAAAACAGGTAAGGTAGCCATCGCAATCGTAGAAAATTGGCTGGCGACAGCAATGGCAGGAGCATAAGGCTGCACCAAGCCACCAACCTCTATGGCAAGTAGCTTAAATCTTGCCCCTATCTTGTCTAATCGGCTTTGTGTGGTTTCGCCCATGGTGTCTGCGAAGTGTTGTGTAGCGTCTCCTGTTTTGATGGCAGCGGTTTCAAAATCTTTCAGCAAATCCAGATTATTAAGTAGCACTGAGCCTGCCACTAAGTTTTCTTTCCCAAAAACTTCTGCGACTACGTTGTTATTTTTAGCAACTTTTTGTAATTCTTTGAAACGCTCAATCGGGGCAAGTGTTTTATCTGCTAATTTATTGACGTTTACGCCTGCGTTTTTCAGCAAATCCAATGTTTTCTGAGGCATCAGTTCTCCTTGTTCCATAATAGCATACACATTTCTGAGAGCTGTACCAATTTCATTCATTTTCAAGTTCCCTTTTTGGTTGAGGAGCTGTATTTGGGCTTGTACTTGCGAAAAACTTACGCCCACTTGATAACCCAAGGGTCCGAGTTTATCCATAGCAGCCGCAATATCCTTGACTTCTGCTGAACCTGCATTAAAAGAGCCCACCATCATATCGTGCATTCTTTTCGCTGCATCAAAAGAGGCTGCTGCGTTTTTGGTGTCTATATTGTAGCCATTTAGCATTGTAGCCGTAACATCAGTTGCTCCTGCGAGGTCTCCGCCCATAGTTTTGGAGAGTAAGGCAGTTTGAGCTACCATTTTATTCAGGTATTCGGGTTGTTTGGCAAGCTCTGGACTAAGTTTGGACAGATAGGTTTCATACACTTTTAGGGCTTCTGTGGCATCTACTCCATAAGCCGAAGCCACCTCTTTTGCTCCTTTGGTCATTATCGCCATTTGGTCATCAGTTGCCCCTGTGATAGCTTTGAGCGAAGCAAGCGAATGCTCAACCTCTATGGCGGGCTGTGTAAGTTGCTGTAGAGCTTGTGTGGAACTATTTACAAGGTTATTGATGTTGTTAAAGTGTGTAGCTGCTGTGCCAATGCGTGAAAACGCATCAGAAACCTTGTTACCTGTGTTAGTATTGCGGGCAAGCAAGGCGTCCATTTGGCTCAACCTGCTATTTACTTGGGCAATATTGTCTAATATTTTTAATTCAAACTCTGTCATAATTTAATTTTTAGATGTATGCAAGATGATTTCCCTGGAGGTATAGCTCCTCGTAATAGGCTTCCTTCTGGCAAGGATTTATTTTGGTTTTTCTTACTACTTTTGGGTCTTCCTGCGGGCATTTTGCTTTTGCTTTTGCTCTTAGGGCTTATTCATACGTATTAAAAACTAAAATTATCCAATATAATCTTATTGATTTTCGTCTGTAAGGGTTTTTCCATACCCAAAAACTGCCTTTTTGGGAGTTTCTCCGTGCCTTCGTTGTGATAACCCGCATACTTGACATTGCTGTAAAACCTTATCACGTTGCCTTTGATTTGGTGCTTTAGGGAGCGTTGCAAAACGCCTTTTCCTACGAGAGTAGTCCTGCTTGCATCTCTGGGCGAGCGTCCTTTCCAATAACCCGAGCCTTTTTTACGCTTGATAGCCCCGTTTTTCCTGATAGGCTCTTTCCAAGCCTTCCCTTCCCAAACGCCCTTTCCTTCCGTGAATTTATCTTTGTAGTGGTTTTGAGCAGTGATAGCGATTTCTTTAATAGCGTTTTTTTGGGCTTCTTTGAGCTTAGTAGCCAACTCGGATAACTTTTTCATAGATTGAGTATTTTTTGTAATTGAAAAGCCATATAAGCAAACAAAAGGGACTCTTCTTGATATTCACTTAGGAAGTCGTAAAGTGCAAGAGCTTCTGTTTCGGTTATTTTGAGTCGTTCGGGGATAATTGTGGAGCTGAAACACCTTTTTAGCAAACCTGCTATAACGTAATAACGCAATCTGTAATCAAAATCTGTCCTATGATTGCTTTGTTCAGAAATATATTTACTGAAAACATTTTGAAAGTGTAAGTACTCATTGCTGCCCAAATGCCATTGGATACCTTTTTTGCCTGCCTGAAAATGTGTGCCTGTTGTTTTTGCTAAATTGCTCATTTTTATCTTTTTATAGTACGCTGAAACATTCCTGTAAGCCAATGCTTACGCTCTTGGTCGCCTCGCAAATACCTATCAAATTCGTTTTTGAAGGCTTCGCAGAGAAAATAGTCGTTGGCATCGGAGCAGTGTCCGTATTTTTCAAAACTAATGCCATTTTCTTGTGTTTTTTCCTTGTGTTTCGTGCCGTCTGCGGCTTCTTTGAGGAAAGTGTAATCCGCAAGGGTATTTTTACAAGACTCGTCTATAAGGATACTTATGTCGTAGAGTTCTTGCTCCAAAATGGTATTGATAAAATTAGCTCGCATCACTACTGCAGGGGCTTTGATAGCCACTCTGAGGCTTGGGCGAAAGCCCTTCAGCTCGCTTTGGATAATCGTAAAATCATTATAGCCCTTTTGGTTGCGGGTGTCTTGGTGTTTGCCTGCGGGGTCTCCATACACAAACAAGCCTGCCTGATGCCCTGTAAATAGCCTGCTAAACTCTCTGCAAACGGCTTTTGTGTTGTTTCTTGGGCTTTTTAGGCATATTTCTGTGAGTTGTCGGGCTTGCTTGTCTTTGATTTGCCAAACGCACAGCGTTACGTAAGGGTTTACGTTAAAATCAAAAGTAATATGCAATGGCAAATCGGTTTGGTAGATACATTTCCCTGTATGCTTGCTTCTGTCAAAGCCTTTGTAAAACTCTCCACCGCCTTTGGCAAAAGGATTTCCATAGATAAGCATATCTTGCAAATGACTTGGAAGTACCTTTTTTTGCCTTTCTATAAAGCCCTCTGGAAGGTGCTTTAGGTTGTGCAAAGCTGAGCAAACCACGGCGAACTTATTGTCGGCTGTTTTTTTGGCAAAGAAGCTACTATAAATAAGGCTACCGATTTCGGTCTCAAAATCGTAGAGATTAAAAAACTCGTTCAAAAAAGGGTTTTTGGAGGGCGAGGTAAAAACATAGAGTTTGTTAGCTCCTTTGTTTTTTTGTCGCAAACGCCCTAAGATTACTTCCGTAATAGCTTCTGGGCGGGTGTCTTTGGTTTCGTCCAAGCAAGCCCAAGAGATTTCCAGCCCATCAATGGGTTTGTAGTTATCTAAGCTGTGATAATGTACCACAGTACCATTACAAAAACTAATAATGTTTCGGTAAGTCTCAAAGTTATGAGTTTGCGTATTGAAACTTTCTGGAGGCTGCACGCCTACGGTGTAATGCCCTTCTTTTGTATATTCGTTATACTCTATCCAACCCAAAGACTTCCAGACTTCTCTGATACGAAACAAGGTAGTTCCTGAAAGTTGTGCGTAAGTATTGGCAGCAATAAGCCCCTTTTGTTCTGGGTGAGAAGCCACCAAATAAGCTGTAAGTAAGCCTGCCAGATAGGTTTTTCCGCTGCCTTGTCCACCCAAAAAAAGGTTAATGGTTTCGGTGCTTTTGAAAATGGCTCGCTGTGGCTCTGAAAGTTCCGAAACAAGTTTCTCAAAATCAGCGGGCGGAAGCTCGGTTTCTTTTCTGATGGTTTTGATGCCCTGCACTTCGTCCAAAGCATCAAAAAGCCTGTTTAAATTATTCTTTTTTGCCATTTCAGTATGCAGGTTTAACAATCATATTTGCTGCCTTGCAGGCTTCAAAAAGTAGTTTTTCATAAAAACAGTGTTTGGCTACCCATAAAAAGTAGGCAGGTTTTGTGCCGCCAGTCAAGCCAAAATCTATACGCACCAATTCTCCGTCTAAATAAGCTACCGTACAAGAAAGTTTATTGCCTTTGATAAGATACTCTTTCATACTTTTCTTGAAATTTCAATTTGTTGGCGATAGCCGCCCATTCCCCAAGAGGTTTTTACTTTATCCACCAAATAGCCTTGCCCGCTGCGTTCGGTGTAACGCTTGTCATACAAAAGCACCGTATCCTGATGCTTTACGACGGGCAAGCCAAAAGCTGTTAGCGAACCTCTGTAGCCCTCAAATTTGAGTTTTTTAAGCTCATTTTCTCCAAATGCTTTCAGTTTTGCCTTGTCGCTTTCCCCATACAGAAAAAATGTCTTTTGCTCGCCCTCTTTATCGCCAATGTCTTTTTCTTCAATTTTGGTATTGTTGGAAAGAAAGCTAATCACGGTGCATTTGACACGTATATCTTCTTCTTTTTTGTAGGCTAATTCTGCTGAAACAACATTTTTCTGAAAGTCAAACTTGTGTTTTTTGTTGGCTACTCCCTCAAAATAAGGCAAACCCACATAGAGTTTTTTAGCTCGGAAATAAGCACAAAAGCCATAACTCTCCTTGAGTTGTTTGAGTATTTCGGCTTGGGTAACTTCTTTCATTATGAAATTCACTAATTTTACATCTGGCAGTTTTTCGTCTATTTCAGCCTGCGGAAAGTAGCTTTGCAGCAAACCTTTCAGTGTACCTGTGTAGGATTTACTTATCCTTTTGGAGCGTTTTAGCTGATAATACTCATCTTCGCAGATGATTTCAAGCAGGGTATCAGGCTTGATTTCGGCAATGTAACCGCTAAAAAGCTCCGTGTTTTGCCCGTCATAGCCCAGAGCCACCGATACAGGCATACCTGTTTTGAAGGTTTTTTCTAAGTCTAACTCTTCTATAGTGCTTTCGTTCTTTTTCAGCAAGGCTTTGCGAGGAATACGCAGCGTGCATTTTTCGGCTTCCCGCCAAGAGCTTTCTATCTCTACACTTTCAGCGTAGCGAAACTTGATGGTATCAATTTGTATAAGACAAGTCAATAGTAAGCTCATTATTTGATATGATTGATGTACCACTTGGCAAAATCTCGGTAGTTTTCCAAAAGCACCTGTTTGAGTCCATCTTCAGTGATGTTTTCTCCCAGATAGCGTATCCAAAGCAAGCCAACTTCTTGTACCATTTCGGCATTAGAAGTCGCCTTGACCGTGTTCTTATCAATGAGCGTTTGTATCTTGAGCAACTCATCAATATTGGGGCTTTCTTTGCTGATTTCGTTCTCAAAAAGCTCAAAGAGCTTGGTGAATAACAAAAGCCTTTTATTGACAAGATTGCTTTCGTAATTGCGTAGCTCGTCCCAGCCACCTTGTTTTCGCCAAGATATAAGCGTTTTGGGGTGAATATCTAATTTTTCGCAGATTTCCTCTTGCGTGAGCCGCTCATACACCCAGTAGGCTCTCGCTACTTGCCATTTGTCGCTGTTTCTTAATGCTGCCAATTTCTTTCTTTTGTTTTTAACAACAAGTAAGTACAAAGACAGATTTCTGCCAAAACTTTTTTCACCCAGTGCGTAAAATCTGGCACTGGGTGAACTCTTTTTTTGCTGACTGCACATTATTTCAAATATTTTTGCAGGTTAATATTTTTTTAATATATTTGTGCATAACTAAAACTTTGTTCGTATGAAAAAGAAAATTATTATTGGCACAATCGCATTTTTTGTGCTCCTCGCAATTATCCTTCCTAAAGAAAAAGAGGAGAAAAAGACTTCCGAAAACAAAACAGAGCAAAAAAAAGAAGTTGAAAACAAGGAAATATCTATTGGAGAAAAACTTGAAAAGCAACTTTTGTCATACAATAAATTTGACAGTAAGGAGCACAGAGGTTCTATAGGTGGTATCACTACAGAGATAGTTTTACTGAATATATGGGCAGAGCAAATAAAAGAAGGTAAAAGCTCTCAGGACCAAAAAGTGAAAGATTTAGCCTTGAAATGTGAACAAAAACAATCTATTCTACAAAGTAAAGAATTTCCAGAAATGAGAAAAGAATGGACAAAATTAGTGCATCGAGCTTTGTGGGAAATGGATATTTCTGTGAGTAACTGCATTGGCAATACTGATGTAATTTGCTTTACAGGATCCGCCTTTGCTACAAATAAAAACAAGAAAACAACCTTAGAGCAATATAAAGAAATGTTAAGCCATTTAAGATTTAAACAGGTGCAATTTAGGTGGTATGAAAATGCAGATGATTTTACTTATTTTGACCTGAATCCACCAAAAGACACAGAAGTTATACAGTCTTTGTAAATAAAAACCCCCAAAGCCAAAATATTTTTGGCTTTTTTCTTGGGTTATATGTTGTTAAGTATTAAGTTTGCAATGTTATGAATGGACAAGAACTAAAAACATTAAGAAAAAAAGCAGGATTAACGCAAAAAGAACTCGCTGAAAAACTTGGGACAAGTGTTTCTGTGGTTTCTAAGTGGGAAAATGGGAAACATGCTATTTCTTTGGCTTATGAAAAGCTGATTAAATTACTTTTGTCTTAATTTTTTTGCCCTTCTTGTTGTTAAATAACAAGTTTTTTAATTAACAAAACCCCTGCATTGTTACTTCCTACGGTTAGATGCAAGGGTTAAAACAAATTATGTTTTATGCAAAGCAACAAAAAAGATGCCACATTTCCAAATGTGGATGCTCCCCTTATTAGGGTTGAGCAAAATTCAGAAGGGAAACAAACTGTTTCCGCCAGAGAGCTACACCAGTTCTTAGGTGTAAAAGAGCAATTTACTGATTGGTTTAATAGAATGAAAACCTATGGTTTTGAAGAAAATCAAGACTATATTATTCTTCAGGAAAATCTGAAGAAAACAAGCAAGTCCAATCCAATCGACTACGCTCTCACTTTGGACACAGCCAAGGAGATAAGTATGCTTCAACGTTCGGACAAGGGCAAGCAAGCTCGCAAGTATTTCATAGAGGCGGAAAAACAACTTAGAAGTCTTGATATTGACAAATTGGCTTCTTTGGTAGCTCAAAAACTGGGTGTAAAAATACCTACTGCTACCCCTGCCAACGAAAATATGCAAGTAAGTGGTACAGGCAAAACTGCCAAAAAGATTGATATAGAAGGTACGCTGCATCGCTTCAAAACCATCGTAGAAACTTTACAAATCAACGACCAAACCTTTTATTTTTATAGAGATATACTTGCTTTCTGTGGCTATAACGAAAGCGCTGGGGGTATGTACAACAGGATACAGGGATACCAACAAGCAAAGCTTGCTGTAAGAGTAGGTAAAAAACAGCTACGCTGGTATCTAAGTTTTTCAGGCTTGAAAATCTTCTTAAAAGAATCGCAAAAATCAGAAGCAGGTATTTTGTTGTACGCTATCGAGCAAAAAGGAGGTGTGTTATGAGTCAGCTCAATCTAAGCCCTTTTGAAGAGTTCTTTGAGTATCTCACCAAAGATGAAGTTTTGCACGATTTGGAGGAGGTAATCAAGCATTTTGTTGTAAATGTAATGGAAAATCAAGCCGACTACAACAAAGAATTTACAACCTTGTTTGATTTGTATCTTTGTATTAAGAAAATGTGAATTTCGGTTTTTTCCACCAAAACTTTTTTCACCCAGTGCCATATTTTACGCACTGGGTGAACTCTTTTTTTGCTGTCTACACATTATTTCAAATATTTGCTTGTGCTATTTTTTTAACAAAAGCTACGTGTATGGAAATAATACTTTCTGACGAGAGTCTCAATAGGCAAGGAACGAGGGTGCTTACCAAAGGTGTCTCTTTGGAGAACTTCAAAAAGAACCCTGTCATGTTTTACAACCACGATAGAGAGCGAGTAATCGGGCGTTGGGAAAACATCAGAAAAACAGCCGAAGGAACGGTGCTTGCTACCCCTGTTTTTGATGTGGGTGATGATTTTGCGAAAGAAATTAAAAGAAAATACGAGGAAGGGTTCTTGAAAGCGGCAAGTATTGGGATTTTGGTAACAGCCGTAAGTAATGACCCCGACCTGATGCTGAACGGGCAATCTTGGGCAACCATTACCAAAAGCGAATTATTAGAAGCCTCTATTGTGGATATTCCTGCCAATGCCAATGCCGTAAAATTGCACTTTGAGAGCCAACAAGAGCTTGCTTTGAGCTTTTTGGGGGCAAAAACAGAGCAGCAGCTTTCCATAAAAAGCGAACTTGAAAACTTTACACAAGAGCTAAAAAAGATACTTGAGCAAAGTAAGCAAGAAAAACAAAACTCTGAAACTGAGCTTGCCACCAAAAAGCTCATAGAGCAGCGTGAAAGCCAAGAACAAGAACAAAAGGTTTTGGTGCAAAAATTAAACGAAAAACTGGCTGAGTTTCCTGAAAGAAAATTGGCAGAATGGTGGCTGAAAGATGCTGCTTTTGTGGTATCACTCAAAAAACATTGCCCTGAAAAACTGGCAGATTTGAAATAGCAATACTTAACCTTTCATAAAATATGGCAACAATTCAAAAAGATTTATGGCTTGCTTATGCAAGTGCTAATATTTTCCCCGACAATAGCTTCCTAAATCACTGTGCAGATGCCACTGATTTTGTAGTGGGCGGAAAAATAGTGGTAAAACCACAAGCAGGTACGCTGGGTACTACCACCAAAAACCCAAGTTTCCCTTTGAGTATCACCGTTAGAAGTGCTGATGATATTACTTATCCGCTTGATTTCTACGGTATCCCTCCGATTGCCGTAAGAAACCCCTCGCAATTTGAAGAAAAGCCTGAAACAATGGCTTTGGTGATGGACGAGCAAATTGCTTCGGCTACAGAGGCAATGTCTAATAATATCCTTTTCGACTGGGTGGCTGCTTTTCCTGCTAATGCAGGGCTTATCCCTGGGGTAGCTGTTGCTGCTGCTACGGTTATACGCACTTCTGGGTCTGCTACGGCTGCTCATCTTGCAGACGCAACGGGTACAAGATTATTGCTCCTCAAAAAAGACCTCCTGAAAGCTGCTGCTGTCCTCAACAAACAGGGCGTATCAAAGCAAGATAGATATGCTTTGCTTTCTTCGGATATGTTAGCTCAGCTAATGAGCGATGAAGATGTACTCAAATACGAAAGAGACAACGAAATTGACCCCAAGACTGGCATCGTAACCCGCATCGCAGGCTTCAATATCTTGGAAAGAGCCTCTACGCTCACCTACAATAATGCTGCTACCCCTGCGGCAAAAGCGGTGGGAGCTGCTACAGCCGCAACGGACAATGATGCAGTCATCTGCTGGCAAAAAAATGCCGTAGATTTGGCAAAAGGTGAGATAGATATTATAGAGGAAAACAACCGCTCAGAGTACCCTGGTTGCACGATTATCTCTGGGATAGTATATGCGGCAGGCAGAAAAAGACGCTCTGATGCCAAAGGTATTGTAGCTATCGTTCAAGGAGTGTAAAAAAGCAATAAATATGCAAAAACGAACTATTGAGCAAATAAAAGCCGTGATGCAAAAAAAAGAATATGTTTTTTTTGAAAAAGGCGACTATAACCTGAATTTAATTGCGGTGCGTGAAAACGATAGTTTTGAAAACACTTTTTCGGACACGCTGTATGTGATTTACAAAGTAAAAGGTATTTGGCAAATGCTGGTCTTGCCATGGACAACGCTTGCAGGAACAAAAGGCATTGGAGGCGAACAAAAGCCGCTAACGGGTGCTCAAACAGGCACAGGCGTTGATGGCGTGGCTGTCATTGTAGAAGGTCAATACAGGTCGGTATTTAACTTTGTGGATACTTATACAGGCTTTTCAAAATATCCTTTTTTCAACCAAGTACAGCCGATGAATTATTATCGGGATAACGACAGAGACGGCAAAATTACAAGAACTGGCAAGGTTTACAGAGGTAATTACGCAACGCTTTTGCACCGAATGAGTAACAACGGCGTAGCTTCCAACGAAGTAAACACCGAATGGGCTTCTTGGTCGCAAGGGTGCAACGGCTGCCCTGAACCCGAATTTGCAAGGCTCGTAGAACTTACCCGAAAAGCTGTGAAATTACACGGAACGCTGTTTACTTATACATTGCTGCACGCCAATAGTTTTCACTTTGTATGAACTTAGAATTTTTAGAAAAACACGACCTGCTTTTGGTTGAAAAAAACGAAATACAATGGAGCTAATGTTGATAAAAGAAATTGCAACGGTGATTGTAGCAATATTAGCTGCATGGGGTGTAATGCGTGAAAGAATGTTAAAGTCTGAATTGAGAGTAGATATCTTAGAAAAAGACTTGAGCAAACTTGACGAAAAGCACGAAGAGCATAAAGAAAAAGTGTACAAGATTTTAAAGGAAATCTCTGAACAACAGCAAAAAATACTTTTGATTTTAGAACGAAATAATGTGAGGTAAAATGGATTTTGTAAAAGAATTGTGGAAAAGATTGTTTAGTAGCACACCTATTTTTTTTAGGAAGTTGCAAGGAATTTTGCTGGCTGTATCAGCTACGGCAGGGGCTGGATTGGCACAAATAGAACACCTACCTAATTGGGCTTGGCTGGAAAATACTTTGCGAATAGGTGTCTTTTTGGGGCTTTTCGGTACTTTCTTGGCTCAGCTTGCGGTAACTAAACCAGATGAGTTAAAATGAATAATCTAATAAGACCTCTGGCTTGGCTGGGAATCAGCTTGATTACGCTCTCTGTTTGGCTACTAATAAGCTTTTTGGCTTTCAAAAAAATGGGCTTAAAACAAGAGCTGAAGAAAGAAAAACAGAAAGCCGATAGCCTGCAAAGTGTGATTGAAACGCAAGAAAAAACAAAAGATTTAGAAACCAAAGATACCATTTTGAGCAATGAAATTCGCAAAAATTCTGATTCTGTTGATGCTGCTAAGCAGTTTTTCGGCTTTTAGCCAGACTTGTGAGGATAGCCTCAAGATGGCAATATCCTTTGGGCGTGTGTTAGTCAAAGATATTGCTTTAAAAGACTCTCTTTTGACTATCAGGAAGCAAACCATACAAATACTCCAAGCCGAAGTTATCAGTCTTTCACGGGAGAAGAAGAGCTTAGTGGAGGATTTAAGAAACTTGCAAAAGCGATACAAAACTATACGTGCCCGAAAAAACATTTTAACGGCTATTAGCTGCATTTTAATTGCTGTGCTGGTGTTTTGATTATCCAAAAAAAACAAAAGCCTTAAAACCAAAATAAAGCATTATTTAAAACTAAGACGATTATGTTACCACACATTGAAATAGAAAATATTACCACCCAGTTGGGGCAAGCTCCCGCAGAAGACGGCGTAGCTATGCTGCTTATCAGACTCTCTTATCCATACGAAGATAACGCTGTTGGCTCTGACCCATTTGTTTTGTATAGTTTGCAGGAAGCTGAAGAAAATTGGCTTATCACAAAAGAGTCTGATACTGCTTATGGTTGCGTATTTCACAAACACGTAGCTGATTTTTTCAGAGCTTGCCCTAATGGAGAGTTGCATATCTTCCCTATCCCGCAAGCTGTTACGAATCATATTCAGCTCTTTGGTACTACAACCTATACCCAACCTATCGATAATTATTTGAGTAGCCAAAATGGTAGAATTAAACTTGTGGGGGTTTCTATAGCACACAGCTCTGAAAGCTCCGCAGAAGTACAGGTAACAGGTATCACAGAAGAACTCTACAATGCTATACCAAATATCAATAGTTGGGCAAACAGGCAATTCGTAAATAATCTTAGCCCTGTTTTTGTGCTTGTAGAGGGGAGGCGTTTTTTGGAAGGCTATGCAGCAACAAGTATGAACTCAGCCAAAAACCTAAGAGAAATAGTTTGCCCTTATGTAAGTGTAGTGGTTACAAGGGAGCAAAGTTCTTACGAGGCAATAGACAATAATTATGCCGATATTGGCTTAGCTTTGGGAACACTTGCCAATACGCCTGTTGGCTGGAATATGGGCAGAGTTGCCAGCGGGGCAATTTCTACCCTCAAAAATGTACGCCTTTCTGGGGGGGCTAATCTGTATGAAGAAATTAGCACCACTTGGCTTAATCAGATGGCAGAGAAGGGTTATATATTTCTTACCAGGCACATAGGAGCTAATGGCTGGTATTGGTCTGATGACCCCACTTGCACCGAAGCTACCGCCAGCAACGCTTATATTTCTTTGGTAAGGGTAACCAATAAGGCAGCCTCCATCGTTGTAAAAACCTATACACAACGCCTTAAAAGTTCTTTCAAAGTGAACAAAACCACAGGGCGTTTGGAGGTGCAAGTTATCAATATGTTGCAAAACGAGCTACAAGAAGCCATAGAAAAAGAGATGCTCCGCAACCCCGACCCTAATGTGCCGCAGGCTCTTAGTGGCGTAAATGTACGTATTGATGCCAGCCAAAATGTATTGGCAACAAATATGATAGTGGTAAATTTGGAAATTGTGCCACTTATGGTGGCTCGTGTAATCAGAACAAGGATACAAATGGTCAATCCCGCAAATTAAAAAGCAAAATAATATGGCAGTAGTTTATTTAGGTAAAAATTGCAAAGTAACAATGCTCGGCAGAGAGTTTGCCGTAATGAGCATCAAATATACCACCAAACAGGATAAAAGCTCCGCCTATGTACTCGGAAGCGATGTTCCTTATGCGACTATCTCCAGCCGAAAAGAGTTTGAGGGGGAGATAGAACTTCCGCAAGATGAGTTTGAGGCTTTGGCGATGAGTGCTGCTGCGGCAGGTGGAGATGTAACCGATATTGATGAGTTTGATATCGTGATTACATACATAGGCACAAACGGAATGATGGTGGTAGACGTCCTAAAACGTTGTTCGTTTAAGGAGTACTCTAAAGAAATGAAAGCTGATAGCAACGAGATAATGAAAATAGCTTTGCCTATTCATATCTCTGAGGTAAGATTAAGTGTTAACAACCTATAAAATATGAAAAAAGTAACCGTAGAAACCTCGCAAGGCAAAAAAATAACCTTGCAATTTAGCCCCATCAGCAGGGTTTTGTATAGTTTGGCAGAAAAGAAGCTCGCAGAGAATAAAAACTCTATTGCTTATGCTGAGATTATCCTAAAAAACACCCTTCAGGGCGACCAGCGTATCTTGGAAGACAACAAAGTCTTTTTTGCCCTTAAAGCGAAAATAAACCAATTACTAACCTCTTATACTACAAGCGTACGCGATGAGGAAGGACTTATTGTGGCTATGCTTGTTGGGGAGGATAACCAAGTGAAAGAATTCAGATTTAGAGCTATAGATAAAGATACTTACGCCAAAGCCGAGCAGCAATTAGTAGAAAATAGAGACAGCGTGGCTTTTAACGAGACCATACTGAACGCTTGCAGCGACACGCAAGAGCAATTAGTTTTCTTAGAAGATAATGAAATCTTCTTTGCCTTAGCTCCTGCCGTGAGCAAAATCGTAGTAGGATTTGAGGCGGTTTTTTCAAAAAACTAAATGCCGCAAAAATCACTGAAAAAACAGGGTTTTTGCGGAAAATACAGGCTCAGTTAATGTATTACTACCACTGGAAACCAAAAGAAATACAAGCCCTCTCTTTGCCTGAGCTTTGTGAGGCTTGGCAAAATTTACTCTGGGCAAGAGAGCAAGAGGCGAAAACACGAGAACATCTATGAATTTACCGCAATACATACAAAGGTTTTTTAAAAATGATACAAATGCGGCGGCTATTATGCCCACCAAAAGCCTTGTAAGTAAAAACAATCAGAAAAAAAAGGTTTTCCAGTCAGAAAAATACATTTCAGACTGGAAAAAAGCCATAAATGCAGCCAGTGTTGCTCCTTACAAAAAGAAAGATTTGGTTGCTATTATTGAGCAGATTACCTTTGATGGGCATTTGCGTGCCCAGCTCCAAACACGCCAGAACGGCACGCTTGCAGAGTCTTTTGTGCTACAAAACCCCATAGACCCACCCACAGAAAAGCTACTCAAAGTGATTGTTCGCACTATTTTGGATAGTCTTTTTTGGTGGGCATCTGCCATTGAAATAGCAGATATAAGTAATTATTATGTGCTTCCACCTGCTTATATTGTACCAGAAGAGGATAGCCTCAGTATTGATGGGAATAGTTTGCTACCCGCTAAGAATTACGAAAACCTACTTGTATTCGCTAATCCAGAAGCCTCGCAAGGCTTACTTTCTATTGCGGCTCGTTATGTGCTTTACAAAGGCTTTTCGCTTTCGGATTGGAGCAGGCACTCCGAGCTTTTCGGTATGCCCTTTTTGGTACTCAAAACGCCCGTAAACGATAGCGTAGGTTTGCAAAGTAGGCACAAAGCTCTTTCAGAGTTCGGCTCTAATGCCTATGTTATTTTAGACCCAGACGAAGAACTGACCGCCTTAGACCCGAAGACCTCTGGAAACCCCTACGAGATATACCTGAAAATGATTCAGTTTTGCGATGAGCAAATCTCTAAGTGTATCGTGGGGCAGACAGGCACAAGCGATACCAAGTCTTTTGTAGGCTCTGCCGAGGTGCAGGAACGTATCTTGGATTGGTATATTGAGGCTGATATGCTCTATGTTTCGGAGATAATGAATGAGAAAGTTTTGCCATTTTTGGCTAACAAAGGACTTGTTGCCCAAAACGAGCGATTTGAGTGGCTGTATTTTCAGCAGAAAAAAGCAGAAAAGAAGCCAGAAGAAACAAAACAACAGTACAAGCACCAGCCTTGCCAACACGAGGGCACTTACGAAAGTTATTTACTTTCGCTTAAAAAAAAAGCCTTAACATTTCTAAATGAGCAAGTTTTTAATTTTGACTTTGAAGATTTTTGGGAAAAACAAGATGATAGCCTTTTTAATTATTACTTAAACGACTTTCAGAAGCCTATTGAAGACCTTTTGAGCGACACAGCATACCCAAAACTGCAAGCACAATTTTTGCAAAATGCCTACGAGTTTGCCCTTGCCAAAACTGCCACTTTCTTGGCAAATAGCGAAGGGCTAAGCAAAGCAGAAGCCAAAAGCATTTTTGCAAAAATGGAACGCTACACCGAAACCGAAAAAACGCAGTTCGCCTTAGCCATACAAGCCGCCGAAGAGTGGCAAGAAATCCTCAAAGATAAAGATTTGTTTCCAAATTTGGAATACAGAGCTGTAGGCGACGAAAACACCCGAGAGAGCCATCAGCAGCTTTCGGGTATTATTAAGCCCATTGAGGACGCTTTTTGGGGGAAATACTACCCCCCGATTGATTACAGGTGTCGTTGTTCGGTTCGCCAGCACCAAGCTGATGCGAAAATAACAAAGAACCTACCCGAAAAACTCCCGAAAGTTGCCAAAGGCTTAGACCACAACCCAGGACAAACAGGGCAAGCCTTTAACTTTTCGCACCCCTATTTTGAGAACGCAAGCAAGAAAGCACTCGCAAATGTAGCCGAGTATAGCCAATACGACAAGGCATACCGAAAAGAGTATTTTGACGTGAAAACAGGTGGGTATTTGGTGGCTCACAAGCAAGCCGACAAAAAAGATTTGAAGGAGAATTTAATGGTAGGTAGGATTTTGGCGGAGAATGATTATGCCGTTGAAATACAAAAACACATTCAAAAAGACGATGCAAAAAACCCTGAATTAGTAGTAAATAAAGAAATTTCAGACCTAAAAACGCCTGATTTATCTAAATACAAATCTTTGGCAAGCGGTATCAAGGGGCGTATGAAATCAGGAGATAGCCAAAAGATAAAATTTACAGTGATTTATATTGAAGATACAAAGGCAGATTTGGAAAAAGATATGATGTATGGCATACGTAATGGCTTTACGCACAGCAAGCAAGAAAAAGTAATAATTGTGTGGAAAGGAAAAACTTGTGAGATTACAAGGAGAATGTACGAAGATGGGGCGGTGTTGGATACGTTAAAATCGGTTTACGAGAAATAAAAGGGGGTTATTGGAGACCTGTAAAACAACCCTTCCAAACGAGCCCCATTGCTCAACTCCCCTTTGCTGCAAATATACTAATAATTTTAAAATTCTCAAAAGAAAATGAAAGAAGTTTTTGATATAGCCTTGGATAGCGACTTTGATTTAGCTTTTACCAATGGGGACTTGCGGGTCAAAGAAAGCACTTCACAACATATTGCCCTCATTTTGCAGCTTTATGCAGGCAATCTTTGGTTTGCCCCAAAAGTAGGAGCAGGCGTGAAAAACTACCTCAACAACAGCAATTTCGCAGGTTTTAGAAATATCCTACAAGAGCAATTAGAAAGGGACGGAATGAGCGTGAATGACATTGTAATTACAGATAAAATCACTATTGACGCAGTATACGTATGATTGATTACATCAGACAAGAGCTAAAAAGATTTTCAGGGCAAGAGGTTTTTCAAATTGCTATCGTAAGCGAAGTGGATAAAGAAAAAGCCACTTGTAAAGCCTATCTGCTTGAAAACGAAGAAATACTTTTGGAAAATATCCGTTTGCAAGCTATTGATGACGAGCAAAACAACGGAGCTTTGGTTTTTCCAAAAGCAGAAAGTAGCGTATTGATTGGCAAAATAGACAATATAAGCGGGTATTTTGTGGTGATGTTTTCTGAAATAGAGGAAATTGCATGGAAGATAAACAACAAACAACGCCTCAAAATCACTGAAGAGGAGATTGTTTTTGCTGATACACAAGAGCGTTTCAAAATCACTGAAGAGGAGATTGTTTTTGCTGATACACAAGAGCGTCTCAAAATCACGAATAACGAAATTGTATTTAATGGTGGAAACAAAGGAGCTTTGGTGGAACTTGCCAAACTCAAAGCAAAACTTAACAACATAGAGAATGCCATCAATAGCCTTATGAGTCATTACAAAAGCCACAACCATTTGCACCCGCAAGGCAGCACCACAGGCTTTGTAGCTCCTTATTATGGATTAAGCCTTGCACTTACCAACGACAATGACCTCGCAAACTCTCAAATCAAACAATAATGGCACTCGTAGAACTCAAATTGCAAGATATTTACAAAAGCGTTTTTTATCAGGCAGGGCTTCCTGTACCTGTATTGATGGCTGATGCCGTCAATAAGCTATTCAGGAGTAACCCTATATCGCCTACCGAAACGCAAGCCTACGACACAGGGAAACCTGCTTTATCCAAGCTAAAAATAGCTCTTGATAACCAAGAACTTAATTTTGCCTTGCCTCCCATACTGAGCCTACAAGGAAACATCAATATTATAGAAACTGCCATAGCAGGCTTAGATGGTACTATTAAAGAAATTACCAGCTTGCAAGACTACAACATCAATATCAAGGGTTTTCTTAGTGCTACGGGCAACGTGGAGGTGATTGATGATACATCAGGGCTGCGGTTTTTTCTGAAAAAGCCCGAATTTCCAGAGAGAGAATTACGCCAGCTAAGAGCCTTTTTTGAGGCAAAAAAAGCCGTAGAGGTTATAGAAAGCGAATTGCTATCTTTTTTTAATATCAAAAAAATGGTTTTTAAAACGCTCAGCTTTTCCGAGCTGGAAGGCTACAAGGGCGTTGTTCCTTTTGAGGCTGAAGCGGTAAGCGATAAAGACTACATCTTAATCATAGAATAAAAGTTATGGCACGCACAGAAACAAGTATTGAAAACGAAATTCTCACAGAGAAAGCCACTTATCCTGAACTCAACGAGCTTACTTCTCCCTCGCAAACAGCACTATATCGCCTGTGGATAAAACTCTTTGCTCATATCATCTGGATTTTTGAGGGCATTTTTGATAGCTTCAGGGCAGAAATCTTAGGAATTATAGAGCAGTATCGGGTAGGCTCTAAGGGCTGGTACGCTCAAAAAACGCTTGAATTTCAGAATGGAGACTTAGTAAACCATCTGGGCGAATACGAAACCATTGACCCTACCAAAAGAATCATAAGCAAGTGTTCGGTAGTGGATAATTGGGGAAGTTTGACCATCAAAGCCGTCAAAACGGATAATCAAATATTGAGCCTCGCTGAGCTTGCTAACCTTAATTCTTATATACAACTTATCAAGTTTGCAGGTGTAAGCGTTCAGGTCATTTCCTTGCCCGCAGAGCCCGTGCTGGTCAATATAGAGTTTATTTATGAGCAATTAGCCGAAGCACAAGTGAAAGAAGCCGTCCAAAATGCTATCAAAACCTACATTAAAGAGCTCTCTTTTGATGGCATCTTTAGCGTCAACGATTTACTGATTTTGCTCAAAGCACAAACAGGTATCGTAGAAGTACTCATCAACAGCATCACCATTGATGGCAACACACTTACTTACGGGGACAGATACGTAGCAGTAAGCGGGCATTACAGCTTTAACCCTGAAGATACCAATAATTTATACACAATGATAAGATACGAGGCTTAATTTATGTTGTACGATTTTGATTTATACGAAAAACTAAAAAGTCTTTTGCCAGAAACGCTGCAAAAGCCGAAGATGATAGCCTTTTTGCAGACACTTTTTAAGCCATTAGAAACACTCAAAACTAACTTTTTAGGCTTTTTTGAGGAAGCAAGGAGGCTCGCTCACCTCAACGGGCAAGCAACTACTATGCAAACGATTCTGAATGATTTGTATGACCCAACACTGCGGCGTATCAGAATTGCAGATACGGATACTTATTTCTATGCTTTTACTTTGTATCCAGAAGAACCGCAAAAATATCTCAGCGAAATTACTGATGTTTTTATCTATGATGACTATAGCGACACCTACGATACCGATTTTGTAGTTTTCACCTTTTATGGCTCTCCGAACCCAGAGGATACCATAGAGCAAATCAGATTTTTTGTAGCAAAATATACTATCGCAGGTAAAACCTTCGCTATTATCAATTTCTAAACCATAAAAAAATGAAGCAAATAAAATTTAACACGGGCGGACAGCCTTACCGCAATCCTGACTTTGAAACGCAACAGGCAGAGATTTACAAGGCAATAGAAGGGCAGCTAAACGACACAGGAGCTGCGGTTGTTTCGGGTTGCCACCTTACAGGCACAAACCTTTCTACAGGTTTGGTCTTTTTAGAAGGGAAGTTACGAGAACTTACCGAAACCTCTATTAGTTCTTTTCCTTGTTATATAGTAGCTGCCGCCCCCATAGAGAGCGATAGCAGGGCACATGCTGATAGTATCGCAAGGACAACCAAAATAAGCTATAACGCTGAAATTACCTATGAGATACCTGCCACTGGGCAGTACATTGAAGTTACTGGCAGCGGTTGCTCCAGACGCTTACAACACAGCATTGTAAATGCAAGCGGCTTGCCTGCGAACTGGTCTTACGTGGAATGTGTTAGATTTGCCCCGCCTACAACTGCCCTGCAAAGCGTAGCGGCTAATAATACCGTCCCCGTGAATTTTGCCACAGAAATAGACGATTTGAATGAATACAACGCCACTACAGGAGAGTTTGTAGCCTCGCAAAATGGCATATATAATATTAGTTTTGGGGGCAGGTCTGTCTCTGAAGGTGGCGGTTTCTCTTTTAACATACAATTTTGGGACGGCTCGGCTTGGAAAAACATAGCTTTTACCTTGCAGCACGTAACAAACATACAGTCTACTGTAATGTGTTCTGCCAACAAAAAACTGCTCACAGGGCAAAAAGTAAGATGTGTGTTCTACAATGCTGCTACTGCTGTAAGATACATAGATGAAGCCTTTTTGAGCATCACAAGGATTGCGTAATTATATGCTCAATGTGTCTATATAGGCTTTAAGGTTATCTTTTATCCATTTATCTGTATTGGGCGGAAAGTCTGTTTTTAAGAACATTTCTACCGCCCATACTTTTAGTATCTCTTCGTTATGAAGAAAAAAAGGGGCATAAAGAGGGTTGTCGGAGTAAAGAATAAGTCCTTTGTGCCTGTGTTCGGCTTGGATATAAATACGTTTGAGCAGCAAACCCTCTGAACGAGTAGCAATAAGATAGACATTGCCAGAAAGCACCTGAGCGGCTTCTTCTAAGAGTCTGCAAATTACCCAAGAGCCTTCTTCTATGTACTCCTCCATACTTCTGCCCTGTACCCTAAAAGCTGCATAAGTGCCTGTTTTTTTGAGAAATGGCAGATAAAAATGTTCAATTTCTTCGTTGCCCTCCGTGATATACCCAAAAGGATTGCCCGCCATAGCAGGCTCGGGACTGATATAGACTTTTCTGGCGACTTTGGGCGGAATAATTAGTTGCGTATTGAACATTTCACCAGTGCCCTTAAATATAAATTCGGCACTTAAATCTGGGTAATGATAAAATATATCCTTAATAGTATTACTACCTATTGATAAATTGTTTTTAAGAGCCTTTGCTATTGCTCCATTAGATGTCCCTATATTTCTTTCAAATTCACGGATACTTATCCCTAAGTGCTGCACAAATTTTTTAAGTTGTTCATTTACAATATTTTCCATAACATTATTCTTAATGATTGTAGATTTTTTTCTACAAATATTTTTATTGTAGATTTTTTTCTATATATTTGTGATACAAAATCTGTATCAAGCAAACGTATAAAAATTGTATGAAAGCAGCAAAATTAAATCGTAAAATGGGGGCATTGTATTTGGCGGAGACCGCTAATTTCATTAAAATCACGAAGTTGTGCACGTATGTGCAGCTTACGGGCAGTGCCAAAATTCTTACTTATCAGGCGGGTTCTGGCAAGAGCGTGGCTTTGCGGTATTATGCTGAGCATAACGAGCGAGCGTATTATATGCAAATAGAGCCTCATTACACACAAAAGGTGTTTTTGCGAAAATTCTGTGAGGTTTTGGGCTTGCCAATAGCCAGCTCAAGTGCTGAGATGATAGATAGTATTATTTCATTTCTTAGCAAAGAAGCACAGGCAATCGTTATTTTTGATGAGTTTGACAAGATTTTAGACAAAAAAAATGTTTTTAGCATTTTCAAGACACTCTACGACCATCTTTCTGGGAGTTGCGGTTTCGTGATTTGCGGCACAGAATTTCTGGAAAAAGATATTTTCAAGCGTGTGCAAGCCTTCAAGATGGGTTACACGGAGCTTTTTAGTCGTTGCGGCAGGGAGTTTGTGTATTTATCGGCTGTATCCAAGCAAGATGTAGAGGCTATTTGCAGGGTCAATGGTATCAATAGCGAGTCTATTATACAAGAGATGTTTGTGCAGACAAGCAACGGAGATTTGCGTTTGTTGGAAAATCTAATCACCAAAGCTAATATGTTGGTTCGTGAAAAAGTAAAAAAGGCAGTAGGCGAATGAAAAAACAGGAGAGGATATTAGCAAGAGACCTTCGGATATACAAGCGTTTTTGCGAAAAAATGAAGCAAGGATATAGGGTTGATTTCATTATAAAAGAAATCAGTCTTGATACGGCTCTCAGCGAGTCCTATATCCTCAAGATTATAGCAAGAATGAAAAAGTAAGTAGATACCAAGCGTAGATGGGCTACGCACTTTATACATATAACAGACGTAGAGCCTCCAATTTGTGGAGGCTCTTTTTATGATTGCAAATCATAATTCCAAGTAAAAACCTCTTGCTTGGTTTTACACTTGTTTTTTCCAACAACTGCTGGAGGAGTTTTATGATAATGGATTGGCAGCAAAATATATTCCAAAAATTCAAAAATAGTACCATTCTTTTTTTTGAATTTTATCGTGATACCTACTTTAAAAAAAGGTATATTTCGTTTTGCTAAAAACGTTATTAAAAAAAGGTATATTTGGTTTTACTAATTGCAAATACGAGTATGTTATCTCTAAAAAGTTGAAGGCAGTTGTTCGTGGTGAAATTCGCAATATCGGCAGTTACTATACCGACATCCAAAACCAAATTAAACAACCAAGTTATACACTTATCAATTCACGAATTGGTTTAAGTTATGACAAATACAGCTTGTTCTTTTGGGGACAAAATCTAAACAACGAAAGGTACTTGGCTTTTGGAAATCCAGACAGCAGTTTTGGCAGAAACGTAAGAACTGCTGCACCAAGAACGTTTGGGGTAACATTAAGTGCAAAATTTTAATCAATTTATCATTTGGGGTTGGCTTCGCCAACCCCAAATTAATTTCAAAATATGAAACAAGTAATTGTAATAACCGCAATAGCTTCATTGCTATTTGCTTGTAATAATCAGGCAAAGCAGGAAGCCAAACAACAACCTGAAAAGGTTATAATGAGCCAAGAAGATTCTCTAAAACTTGCCAAAGAAATTGAGAATTTCAGCCCCGAAAATCACGTAAACTCTATGGAAATGATTTTCGGAAAACCCAAACACGACATCAAAACCATTGGCATTTTGGTATATGATGGCGTAAATGATTTGGATATGATGGGTCCAAGGTATGTACTTGGGCAGGCAATGGGTGTAAAAACCAAACTTATTGCAATAAATAAGGGAAATATCAAGACGGTGATGGGTGTAGAAATTGTGCCGAATACAGTTATTGACTCGGTTTCACAGTTAGACATTTTAATAATTCCTGGTGGTTTTACAGGCACTATTGAAGCAGCCTACAATCAAAACTTACACGAATGGATTAGGAAAATTGACAAGACAACCAAATACACAGGAGCAGTTTGTACAGGCGTTTGGGTTCTAGGTGCGACTGGACTTTTAGAAAACAAAAAGGCTTCAACGAATTGGTATAGAGAAGAAGAATTTTTGAAAAAGTACAAAGCTATTCCAGCCAACCAACGCTATACCCAAGACGGTAAGTATTGGACAAGTGCAGGCGTAACCGCAGGTATGGATATGTCGTTGGCTATTATGAAAGATATTTATGGCGACAAATATGCACAAGCCATAATGCTTGATATGGAATATGACCCTCATCCACCTATTGAAGGCGGAACGCCCGAAAAGACAAATTGGGCAGTAAATTGGATGATGAAAGCAATGTATGACGGTGGTGTAAATCCATTAATAGACAGCTTGGAGCGAAAGAAATAAAAACGGCATATAACACGGGTTCAAACCCATTAAGTTAAGCTAAAAATGTAGCACGGACTTTGCTCAGAGCTTGCTTTTTTGCTAAAGAAAGTATTGGAAAGGGCATAGTTCTTCCAATTGTTTTTTTCACCAATA
>JANRLU010000131.1:0-18687 GCA_033762275.1 Thermonemataceae bacterium
GAGGCAGCAGCAGAGTATTATCTCGATGAAGCATTTTTGGATAATTTACAAAAAAAAAGTGAGATACTATGCTTTGGAAAACCCAAGTATGTACTTTTTGAAACAGGTTTTTTGAGTATGCCACCTTTCATAGATGAGGCAATTTTTTTGATGCAGGCAGAGGGCTATACACCTATATTGGCTCACCCTGAAAGATATATTTACTTGTATGATAATATCAATTATTTGGAAAAAATGCGAGAAATGGGGGTTTTATTACAAGTAAATTTACTCTCTTTGGCAGGGTATTACTCCAAAGAATCAAAAAAAATGGCAGAAAAACTTATTGATGCTCAACTACTCAGTTTCTTATCTTCTGACTGTCATCACCAAAAACACATAGATGCTATAGAGCATTTGTACAGTCACTACAATTTTTCAAAAATACAGAAACTTAAACTTCTAAATAATAGCCTCTTAGATTGATTTGTTTTTTCGTAAAAACTTAGTAAATTTGCGAAATTTTAATTTCTAATAATTGTGGATTTATTTGAAAGACTTTTGAAAGATAGAGGACCTCTCGGACAACACTCCAAAGAGGCTCATGGTTATTTTACATTCCCCAAACTTAAAGGAGAAATTGCCCCCAGAATGACCTTCAGGGGTAAGGAGGTACTTAATTGGAGTCTGAATAACTATTTAGGGTTAGCCAACCACCCTGATGTACGCAAAGCTGATGCAGATGCTGCTATCAAATGGGGGGCTGCCTACCCAATGGGGGCGAGGATGATGTCAGGAAATACTGATTTACACGAAGAGCTGGAAGCTCGTTTAGCCAAATTTGTAGGTAAAGAAGATGCTATTTTGCTCAACTACGGTTATCAGGGCATTATGTCTACCATAGATGCTTTGCTTACTCGACATGATGTGGTTGTGTATGATGCTCTTTCACATGCCTGTATCATTGATGGTGTTCGTATGCACTTAGGCAAGCGTTTTGTGTATCCGCACAACGATATGGAGTCTTTAGAAACACAACTAAAAAGAGCTACACGCATTATAGAACAAACAGGCGGCTCTATTTTAGTAATTACAGAGGGTGTATTTGGAATGGAGGGAACAACAGGAAATTTAAAAGACATTATCGCTCTTAAATCTAAATATGAGTTTCGTTTGTTGGTAGATGACGCTCACGGCTTCGGAACGATGGGTAAAACAGGAGCAGGCACAGGAGAAGCCCAAGGTGTACAAGAAGGAATAGATATTTACTTTTCTACTTTCGCCAAATCTATGGCAAGTATTGGAGCTTTTGTGGCTTCTGATGCTCAAGTTTGCGATTATTTACGTTACAATATGCGTTCTCAAATCTTTGCAAAAGCCTTGCCAATGCTTTTGGTAGAGGGTGCTCTGAAACGTCTTGAATTACTCCAAAATTGCCCAGAACTTAGAGAAAATCTCTGGCATGTAGTAAATGATTTACAAGGGAAATTGAAAAATAAAGGTTTTAATATTGGGCGTACAGTATCACCTGTTACCCCTGTATTTTTCCAAGGAGGTAAAGGGGAAGCTACCAAAATGGCTTTGGATTTAAGAGAAAACTATAATATCTTTTGTTCTGTAGTAGCCTATCCAGTGATTCCGAAAGATAGAATTATGCTACGCCTGATTCCAACGGCTTTGCATACTATAGCTGATGTAGATGAAACTATCGCCGCTTTTGAGGAAATGGGTGAAAAATTAAAAGGAGGGCATTATGCAGGCGAGACTATCGCAGCTGTTCCTAATTTGAGTAATTGCTAAAAAAAAATAGAGCCTCATAAACGAGGCTCTATTTTTTATCTTCTTCTACAATCAAAAAAACGTCTTCGTTTTCTCTTTGTAAGAGATGTTTTTCTCGGGCAAATTTCTCAAATTTTTCGGTTTCGCTCTGATTCCTAATTTGCTCTTTGAGGCTATTGCTGAGTTCTTGATAGTAGTTTTTTTCTCTCTGTAATCGCTCGTAACGCCTTTTCCACTTCCACTGACTGATAAAATCATTGGTGTCAAAAAATAACATCCATATAAATAAGAAAAAACCCGTGAGAAAGTAAAAATTCTTTGTAAATTTGGGAATATGAAAGTTTTTAATTTTCTTTAATATTCTTTTGTAAAACATCATACTAAATAATTTATGCTTAAAGTTACATTACAAGACGGAAAGGAGCAAATAAATTTTGATATAGATAAACAAGAAAGCAAAATAATACTCAATAATGAGCTTTTTGAGGCAGATATTCTTCCTTTGTCCGAAAATAAATATCATATTATTTACCGAAACAAGAGTTATAGTATAGAAGTTTTGAAAGCTGATGCTACCGAAAAAAATTTCCGTCTGAAAATAAATGGCGAAATCTACGATTATACAGCAAAAACACAAATAGATTTGCTCTTGGAAAAAATGGGAATACAAACGGCAAATACGAAAAAAGTAAACCATATCAAAGCCCCGATGCCAGGTTTGATAGTTGGTATAAAAGTAGAAATAGGACAGAAAGTGCAAAAAGGTGATATATTACTTATATTGGAGGCTATGAAAATGGAAAATGTAATAAAATCACCTATTGAGGCTACTGTAAAAGCTATTAAAATCAAACAAGGAGAAAATGTTGAGAAAAATAAAGTTTTGATAGAGTTTGAATAAAATCTGATGACAAAACTAAGCGTAAATATCAATAAATTTGCAACTTTACGGAATGCAAGAGGGGGCAATAACCCCAATCTTCTTCAGGTAGCTTTAGATGCACAAAAATTTGGAGCTGAAGGAATTACTATTCACCCTCGCCCTGATGAACGCCATATTCGTTACCAAGATGCTATTGACCTCAAAAAATTGATTCATACGGAGTTTAATATAGAGGGCTATCCTGATAAAAAGTGGATGGATTTGGTGCTTCTGCTCAAACCCACACAAGCGACACTCGTTCCTGACGCTCCCGATGCGATTACTTCTAATGCAGGCTGGGATACCTTGAAAAATGAATCATTTTTGAAAGATATTGTGAGCGAACTACAAAGAGCAGGGATTAGAACATCTATTTTTACAAATACAGATAAGAAAATATTGGAAGGTGCTGCTAAAATTGCTACCAACCGAGTAGAACTCTATACAGAGCCTTATGCCAAAGAATTTACAAAAAATCCAGAAAATGCCGTAAAACCTTACGCTGAAGCAGCAAAAGTAGCGAATAGTCTGGGCTTAGGAATCAATGCAGGACACGATTTAAGTTTGGAAAACCTTGCTTTTTTCTATAAAAACGTACCTTTTCTTTTGGAGGTATCCATTGGGCACGCCCTCGTTTGCGATGCCTTATATGTAGGTTTGGAGAATACCATACAACTTTATTTGAGAGCATTAAAATAAAAATAAAATGTTTATAGAAGTAAGTATACAAACCCATTCGCAGGAAATGATAGAGCTCCTCATTGCGGAGTTGGCAGAAGTGGGCTTTGAGTCTTTTGTAGAAAATGAAAATTGTCTACAAGCCTATATAGCCGCTGATATATTTGATGAGGGTTTGCTGATAGATTTGCAACAAGCTTATGATTTTAGCTATGAGCAACAAGTCATAGAAAAAACGAATTGGAATGAGGAGTGGGAAAAAAATTATCAACCTGTAGAAGTAGCTGATAAAGTAAGGGTTAGGGCGATTTTTCACGAGCCAAACCCAAAGTTCGGCTATGAAATCTTGATAACTCCCAAAATGTCTTTTGGTACGGGGCATCACGAAACAACTTCTCTGATGCTTGAAACTCAATTAGAGTTGCTCTATGAGGGTAAAAGGGTATTAGATGCAGGTTGCGGAACAGGCATTTTAGCAATTATGGCTTTTTTGTTGGGGGCAAAAGAAGTAGAAGCCTTTGATAATGATGAGTGGGCAATAGAAAATACAGAAGAAAACATACAACTCAACAAAGCAAGCAATATAAGAGCTTTTTTAGGAACAATAGAGAATGTCTTGTATGAGGGTAATAGGTATGGCATTATTTTGGCGAATATCAATAAAAATGTTTTATTAAAAGATATACCAAGTTATGCACAAGTGCTTGAGGCAAAAGGAGATCTCCTACTGAGTGGTTTTTATGAAGCAGATGTGGTGGAAATAGAAGCTGTGGCGAAGCTAAATAGCCTTAGTGTAGTAGGCAAAAAAATGAAAAATAACTGGGTAGCCTTACACCTAAAAAAATCCTAAACTTTATTTGAAAATTTTTATGAAAACTCTAAGAAAAATTACAACTTTTTTATTGTTGTGTTTAAGTTGGGGGGCTTATGCTCAGCAATTCTCTTCTAATCCTGATGAGTTTATTATGGAGTTAGAAAAATCTTTGCAAACAGCTAATCAACAAGCATTTGCTGCTAACTTCAGAGCTGTATGGGGGCAGAATGTATTTGGCATAGAGCAGCAGAAAAAGATTATCAAAATCACTCAAATTATTATCAATAAAAGAGGAAAAGTGGGCGTGGAGGTCAAAAACTTTTTGGAGGCTTTGATGGTAGGCTTGGAGAAACAAAACATACAAGTTGATAAGTTACAAACACTTTTGCTGAGTGTAGAAAAGTACTTTTCCAATACGTCTTTGGATAATATAGTGCTTTTTGAGAAAAGATTATATACTTTACTTGCTTACAAGGCTTTATATATATCAAATTTTACAAAAGTATATGTAGATGGAGAGGTTGATTTCGTGTATGCTGATTCCGTAGGGAAAGCCCAAAATGTATGGTTCAGAAATTGGAAAGAGCAAGAAACTGAACCCGACTCCTTAGGAAATATCAAACCTTACCCACACCCTTTGGTTACGGCTCTGGCTTTTACTTTTCATAAAACAAATTTGTATTTGGTAAGCCCCTATGACTCTGTGAAAATACAAAATACAAAATTAGCCTACATAGCTAATAGAGATGCTATAGTCGGTGATGGTGGCAGTTTTAATTGGGAAGAGGTCTTACAAAAAGAGGGAAATATAGATTCTCTTGCCAGAAAACAAATTAAAGCAACTTTTAGCAGATATGATATGAAAGTTTCGGACAATGTATTTCAAGCACAGAATGCAGAAATTACATATCCTAAGGCTTTTAGAGGAAGTTTGAAGGGAAGTTTTACATTTATTAGCCAAAAAAGAAAAGCATTAAAAGACCTGAAGTATCCTTTGTTCAAATCTTACACAGAAAATACACGTTTTGAAGACCTTTCCCCGAATATTTCTTGTACAGGAGGTGTAAAAGTAGAAGGCTTTAAACTTTATGCTTATGCTCCAAGCGGGAGAGCTGCTTGCAAATTAGTAGTGAAGCAAAATGGGGAGCAAAAATTTCACGCAGATGCGAAAGAAATTTATTTGGGAGAAGATAGAATTTATAGTAAAGATGTTTCTTTTGGTTATTATATCAGTGGTACAGATTCTCTTACGCACTCAGATGTCGTATTGAGCTATAACAAAATAAAAACCAGTCAGGATAGCATTCCTATTGGGATATTTAAACTTTACAAAGAAAAAATAAATGATGATATTCCCTTTATAGATGAATACCATAAAATGTATATCGTAGCTGATATGGCACTCTATAACCCCGAAAAAAATATTGTGGATTTCTATATTTTGGGAGCGAGGGATAAAATACCTGCTGTATTTGAGTCTTTTAGCTATTACGATGAAAACCGCTACCACGAAATGCAGGGAGGCTATAATTTTCAACCTCTTCGTCTGATACAATATTATGCTTCCAAATACAGTTTTACAAATAGCCAAGGGGTGAGAGAGTTCAACTTTTCTGCTATAGAGGAAGAGCTTAATGACAAGAAAAATAAGAAAAAGAATAAAAATGAGGAACATTTAGACCCTAAACTCGTAAAAACTGCTCTCAAAAAAATGGCAAGAGAGGGTTATGTGAGTTATGACGAACAAACGGGTAATGTCATGGTACTTAACCGAACCAGCCAAAGTACAGATTCTTATCAATACAGAGAGGCTATGAGTTTTAAGAGGAAAACGCCTAATGCTAAACTCCCCAAAGACTTAGCCCCCTACGCTGAAAAAGATTATGATGATATGTACATAGAGTCTATCTCGCCAAGAGATGCCCGAAAAGATAGCATTAAAGTAGATAGTATTTATTTTAAATTTACACAAGGGCGAATTTTATACCCTAAATTAGAAGGCAAAAGTATCTTTATTACCAAAAGAACATTTGTTCCTCGTAGAGATAGCCTAGCAAATGATAGCTTATTAAGAGATACAGTGATAACGCTCACGGATACCTTTAAAATTGATAATTTTACAGAAAATAAAAAAGTAATTTTAGGGCAAGAGTTAGAAGTATTTAGGCTAAACCCTAATCATTTTATACTTACCGAATTAAATGGCTATTTCTTTCAAAGTATGAGAAAAAAAGGACCTTATATGTCTAATGCCACTATAGACGCCAATGGTGGTGGTATCGTGATACGAGGCATAGAGCGATTTGCCGTCAGTAAGAAACTTAACCTAAACTTTATTCCGAAAAATAAAGAAATCCGAATTTTTGGGGATAGGGTAATTATTATGGAGGAAGGAGAAGTAACGGTAGGTAACTTTAGGTTTATTGGTAAAAATTTTACGCTCCCCTATGATGAGTTCAAACTCACAATGGAGACCATAGATACGGTACTTTTTGCGGTGCAAGACCCCAAAAACCCAGATATTAAGCATAATTTGGGAGGCGAGATTATGTTGAATGCAGGAGATTTACTTATCAATCACCCCAACAACAAATCAGGTCTGAAAAGAGGACAAATACCTGGTGGTAAAAAAGGTGAAACTTATGAATCTTATCCTAAATTGAAGGTAGAAACAGGTGGAAAAATTTACTTTGATGCCTTTTATCGTGAAAAATTCGCATACCATAAAAATAAAGCCTACTTTGAAATTCCTAATGTGGACTTGGATAGCCTTACCAGCAAAATGCCTAAATTTAGTGGAATTTTTCACTCCAACATGTTGCCGCCTATCAAAACAGATTTGGTGGCGGTCTATGACCCCAAGTACAATGGTATAGAATCCAAATATGCCCTTGGTTTTGCCTATAAGCCCAAAAACCCTATGAAATTATACACCAATCATGGGCAGCTAAAAGCAGACTCTATTGTGATGTATAAAACGGGCTTGGTGGCTTCAGGCAAAAATTTAGAAATAAAAAATCATACTTATACAGTAAAAGCCAATAAAATAGTAATTACCCCTGATTCTCTCCATACCGAAAATGCGAGCGTAGAGGTTGCTCAAGGTTTTTCAGGTAAAACGCTTTATCCAAAAGCCTCAGGGGAGAACCTTAAATTAAGTTGGTTTACAAGCAACGCCATACATAAAGATACGTTAGTGATAGATAGTATCACTTTTAGGAATAAAAAAGGGGAGATGATGCGTATCTTTGATGATAAAAATCCAGCAAGTTTGAAAGGAACAATGGCTATTACTCCTCAAAATTTGTGGGCTGTTGGAGAATTGGTGCGAAAAGACTTCTTTTTATTTAGCCCCAAAGGTGCTACGGCTTCTCCAGAAGGTATCAGAACGCCCAATATACCTGATAACATTGTGGAGTTTAAAGTGCACTCTAAAGATGTAGACCCTTTCGCCCACGATAATGTGGAGTTAAGTAAAGCTCTCATAGATGCAAATGCAGTTTTTATAGATTTTGATTTCAAAAAAGAGATTTGTAAAATCAATTACAACCCAGAGATATTCGCACAAGCTCCACACTACGATTTTGTGTCCTTTCCTTATGCTCAATTCAAAACCTCTATAAAGGAAGCCACTTGGAATGTGAAGAACAAGGAAGTCATAATGTATGGAGACTCTACTTCTACCTTTACTTCTACCAAATTTGCTGAAGAAGAGAATAATCCTCAAAAAGATTTGATTTTTAGGGCTTCGGGAGGGAAATATGATATAAAAAACCTTGATAACCCTGTATTGGATTTGGAGGGAGTAAGTGCTGTAAACTCCGCTGATGCTCGTATTATTCCCTATCAAGGAAAAGTAATTATCAATAAAGGAGCAGACGTGCAAGAACTCAAAAATGCTACCCTCATTATTGATACACTTACAGCTTATCATACTTTCGTGAATGGAAATATCAAAATCAACCACCGACAAAGTTTTGAGGGAGACGCTACGTATCGTTATGTAAATATCATTAAAGATACCACAAAAATTAAATTTGATAAATTTGAGACGGTTCTTAACAAAGATACAACAAAATCTTCGGGACTTAGCTTTTTTAAAAAGAAGAAAAAACAAGAAAATGATTCCACGCTTGCCCTGCCCGAAATGTCTACATACTCCACAGGAGAAGTAAAAGAAGAGGATAATTTCTATATCACTTCACGCATACAATTTAAAGGAAAGACAGAAATGTATGCCCATAAAAAAGATCTAATTTTAGATGGTTTTATTCGTTTGTCTCTACAAAGTAGAAAGGCTGCCAATGCTTGGATTCCTTATAAAAGAGATGCAGGTGATGTGTACGTAGAAATTGATGAAAAAACAAGTGTAGAAGACTATATACTCACTTCTGGTTTGCATTACAATTATGATGATGGAAAATTGTATACCACTTTCGTTTCTTCCAAAAAGAACGATAATGATAATGACATGTATTTGGCAAAAGGCGTACTTACTTACGCCCCCGAACGCAACGAATTTAGAATTACCGACAAAAATAAATTAGAAAAAGATAGTTATGAAGGCTCAAGACTACTACTTGATGACTCCAAAGCCCTCATAGAAATGGACGGAAAATTTGCTTTTCTTGATGAAGCAGGGCAAAAGCAAATCAAGTCTTCGGGAAATTCTTTGGTACATTTGGGTAAAAAAGATTATACCTTCAATCAAATGTTTTTTTTGGATTTTGCAAAGTTCAAAACTGCCTTTACGACAATGGCAACAGCCTTGTATCTCAATAAAATAGATGGTGCAGAGCAAGCCTATAATACCGATGATAGCTTGTTGATGTATAAATTGGCTGAAATTATTGGCGATGAAAAAACTAAGAAGTATCAAAAATTGGCAGTGGGTAAATATACGCCTTTACTTACGGCAGATAAAAAACAATTAGCGAAGGGTATGCTTCTCTCACAAGTGAAATTACATTGGTCAGATACGACTAATAGCTTTTACAGTGTTGGTAAAATTGGTATTGCTCATATAGCTGATAAGGATATCAACGCTTTTTATGACGGCTATTTGGAAATTCATAAAGCCACTGATGGAGATATATTTAGCTTGTACATAGAAAATGCAGAAACTTGGTTTTATATTTCTTTCCATCAAAGTACGCTTTATGGAGAGTCGTCCTATGATAAGTTCAACACTATATTTAGTAAAGGTAAAAAAGGTAAAAAAGAAGGAGATTTAGGAATGGAAATAGCTCCAGAAGGTAGTGCGGAGGCTTTTAAGGCTAAATTTAAGCAATATTACATAGAGAAAAATTTTGGCGAAATAAAAATGCCTGAAAAAGAGAAAAAAGAAGAAGAAACACCTAAAGAAGAAGAGCCAGAAGAAGAACCTAAAAAACAAAAGAAAAAGAAGAAACAAAAAGAAAATCCAGAGGAGGAAACAGAAGCCCAAGAAGAAGAAAAGGAAAATCCAGAAAAGAAAAAAGACGATAAAAAAGAGAAAAAAGAAAAGAAACCTAAAGAGAAAAAGCCGAAAAAAGAGAAAAAACCTAAGAAAAAAGGAGAGGAGGGCGAAGAAGAAGAGCCAGAAGAAGAACCTAAAAAAGACGATAAAAAGGACGAAGACGATAAAGACGGTTTCTAAGTAAAATAAAAATGATGGAAGAATTTATAGAAATTTACGGAGCAAGAGAGCATAACCTCAAAAATATTGACCTTAAAATACCAAGACAAAAATTGGTGGTTATCACAGGCATAAGCGGAAGTGGCAAGTCTTCCTTAGCCTTTGATACTATCTATGCCGAAGGGCAAAGGCGATATATGGAGAGTTTTTCGGCTTACGCCCGAAGTTTTATAGGTGATATGGAACGCCCAGACGTGGATAAAATAGAAGGACTTAGTCCTGTCATTGCTATTGAGCAAAAGACAACTTCCCGAAACCCGCGTTCTACGGTAGGTACTATCACCGAAATTTACGACTTCCTTCGTTTGCTTTTTGCTCGTGCCGCTGAGGCTTATTCTTACGAAACAGGTGAGAAAATACTTCAAATGAGCCCCCAACAAGTAGCTGAAACAATTTTAGAGAAATTTGACAAGCAGAAAGTTACTATTCTTGCACCGCTCGTAAAGGGTAGAAAAGGTACTTACAAAGAGCTTTTTACAGAGTATGCTAAAAAAGGTTATACAAAAGTTCGTATTGATGGTGAACTACAAGAACTTAAACCCAAAACCGAACTTGACCGCTACAAAATTCACGATATAGAAATTGTGATAGATAGAATTGAAATCAATAAAAAAGATAAAAACCGTCTTTTAGAATCTATTGAAAAAGCTTTCAAAGAAGGAAAAGGTACGCTGATTTTGTTGGATAAGAAAGAAGAGCCTTATTTTTTCTCTAAGCACCTTATTTCTCCCAACTCTGGTTTGAGTTACGATGAACCAGCCCCTAATAGCTTTTCTTTCAATTCGCCTTATGGTTGGTGTCCTACTTGTCAGGGTTTAGGTTATATTGAGGCTATCACACAAGAAACTATCATTCCTAATCCGAGTTTAAGTATTCAGAAAGGGGCAATAGCTCCTCTGGGCGAGTATCGCGATATCTGGATTTTTAAGAAAATAGAAAGTATCTTGAAAAAGTATAAAATTTCAATGAATACACCTTTTCAGGATATTAGTGAAGAAATACAGCAAATTATCTTGTACGGAGCAAAAGAAAAAATAGAAGTAGCTTCTGTAAAATACCCAAATACCAACTGGAACACCACTTTTGAGGGGATAATTCCTTTTATACAAAGAGCCTTGCAAGAAAGCTCAACTGCCGTAAGAGAGCACTACGGCGACTTTGTGAGTACGCAAACTTGCCCCACTTGTGAGGGTAAAAAGCTCAAAAAAGAGGCTTTGTACTTTTTTATTGATGGAAAAAATATAGCTCAATTTGCTGAGAAAAGTATAAAAGACTTGTATATTTATTTTGAGGATATAGAAACTAAACTTTCCCCCAAGCAAAATTTAATAGCTAAAGAAATACTCAAAGAAATCAGAAAAAGGTTAAAGTTTTTGATAGATGTAGGTTTGGATTACCTTAATTTGAATCGTTTGGTGAAAACACTCTCAGGCGGGGAAACACAGCGTATTCGTCTGGCTACACAAATCGGAACACAACTTACAGGTGTTTTGTATATTCTTGATGAACCAAGCATTGGGCTTCACCAAAGAGATAATCAAAAATTAATAGATTCCCTGCTAAACCTTCGAGATATTGGTAACTCGGTTTTAGTAGTAGAGCATGACAAGGATATGATGTTACAAGCGGATTATCTGATAGATATAGGTCCTTATGCAGGAAGAAATGGTGGAAATATTGTGGGGCAGGGCAAACCCAAAGATTTTATTCTAAATGGCTCTACAACTGCCCAATATCTTAAAGGCGAACAAAAAATAGCCATTCCTGCCCAACGCAGAGAAGGTAATGGAAATTTTTTGAGTTTGCTGGGTTGTAAAGGACATAACCTCAAAAACATCAGCCTAAGGCTTCCTTTAGGGAAAATGATTGCTATTACAGGGGTTTCGGGCTCTGGAAAATCCTCTTTGATACATCATACCCTCTTCCCCATTCTTAATAAATATTTTTTCAATGCAAAAAAAGAACCTTTAGCCTATGAGCAAATAGAAGGACTCAATCATATTGATAAAGTAATAGAAATAGACCAATCGCCTATCGGACGGACACCAAGAAGTAATCCTGCTACTTATACAGGTGTTTTTACTGATATTCGGGACTTATTTACCCAGCTTCCAGAAGCAAAAATAAGAGGCTATAAAGCAGGGAGATTTTCCTTTAATGTAAAAGGTGGGCGTTGCGAAGAATGTGAGGGAGCAGGGCTAAAAACTATAGAAATGGGCTTTTTGCCTGATGTGTACGTGCCTTGTCAGTCTTGCAAAGGCAAAAGATATAACCGAGAAACCTTAGAAGTAAGATTTAAGGGGAAATCTATTGCAGATGTATTGGATATGACTATAGAGCAAGCTCTGGATTTCTTTGAAAATCAGCCACGTATACTTAATAAAATCAAAACTATTCACGAGGTAGGTCTTGGATACATCACACTTGGGCAACAAGCCACTACACTCTCTGGAGGTGAGGCTCAAAGAATAAAATTAGCCACTGAATTATCACGAAAAGATACAGGGAAAACACTTTATATTTTAGATGAGCCAACGACAGGGCTACATTTTCAGGATATTCAAAAATTACTAATTTTTCTCAATAAATTAGTAGATAAAGGAAATACGGTGCTCATCATTGAGCATAATCTTGATGTGATTAAGGTATGCGACCATATCATTGATATTGGTCTGGAGGGGGGCGAAGCGGGTGGTAATATCATTGCCGAAGGAACGCCCGAGCAAGTCGCTGAAAATCACGCAAGTCATACAGCGAAATTTTTGCGATTAGAGTTAAAACAAAAATAAATTGCAGGGAACTTATCTCCAAATAGAAAAAATGCAATGCTTGCACATAGGTAGTGGAGAGAAAGTTCTTTTTGCTTTTCATGGTTTCGGACAAACCCCCAACTTTGTGGAGGTTTTGGCAGAAAAACTGCCTCAATACACCATATATAGTTTTGATTTACTAAGTTTTGGTAAAGAACCTTCCAAAAAAGAGGTACTTCGGCTTATCAATTCTTTTTGCAAACAATACAAGATAACAGAGTTTGCCATATTGGCTTTTAGTATTGGTGGAAAGATGGCTTTGAGTTTTTTAGAAAACTGTCATCAAAACATATCAAAAGTTTGTTTAATTGCTCCAGATGGCTTCAAAAAACATTTTTTTTACGAATTTGCTGTTTCTCGTTTTGGAAAAATTCTGTTTTGGAAATTTATTAAAAATCCTCTTTTTTTTATCAAATTAGCGAAAAGACTGCTTCCTTCTTCTTTCTCAAAAGAGCTAAAAATAATTGAAAAGTACACGCAAACACCGCCAAAAAGATTTCTATTATGGCGAACTTGGTTAGCCAACCGTTTTTTGTATCCTAACCATAAAAAGCTACATAAAATCTGGGAAGAACAACAATATCCTACACAAATATGGCTTGCAGAGAACGACTTGCTTGCTCCCATAGTAGCCATTCATCGGTTCTCTAAAAAACATAAAAGTATTCATCTAAAAGAAATCCCCACAAATCACCAAAAATTATTGCACGAAGTTTTTGCTAACAGAGAATTTCTAAATTTTTTCAAGCCCTGATTTTTTATTATTTTTGTTCAATTTTATTTATTCACTATTTAAAATATTTTTTATGGCATTGATAGAACATATCCAAGCAAGACAAATTTTAGATTCCAGAGGCAACCCAACTGTAGAGGTTGATGTAATAACGACTGAAGGCTTTTTGGGTAGAGCAGCCGTGCCTTCGGGGGCTTCCACAGGCATACACGAAGCCGTAGAGTTGCGTGATGGTGATGAAAAAGTATATATGGGCAAAGGCGTGCTAAAAGCCGTAGAAAATGTAAATGAAGTTTTCAGAAAAGAGCTTATAGGCTTCAATATATATGAGCAAAACCTTATTGATAGCATACTATTAGAGCTTGACGGAACGGCTAATAAATCAAGAATGGGAGCAAATGCCATTTTGGGGGTTTCTTTGGCGGTTGCTAAAGCGGCTGCAGCCAGCCTCAACCAACCCTTATTTAGATACGTGGGCGGAGTAAATGCAAATACCTTACCTGTACCGATGATGAATATCCTTAACGGTGGTAGCCATGCGGATAATGCTATTGATTTTCAGGAATTTATGATTATGCCTGTAAAGGCTTCCTCTTTTTCGGAGGCTTTAAGAATGGGAACAGAGGTATTTCATACGCTCAAAAAGGTGTTGAAAGCTAAAAATTACGCTACCAATGTGGGTGATGAAGGTGGTTTCGCTCCTAATATTCAATCCAATGAAGAAGCCATAGAATTTGTATTACAAGCCATAGAGAAAGCAGGCTATAAACCAGGTGAGGATATTTTTATCGCAATGGATGCGGCAAGTTCGGAGTTCTATAATCCCGAAACTAAAGAATATCACTTCAAAAAATCATCGGGCGTAAAACTTTCTGCTGACGAAATGGTAAGTTATTGGGCTGAATGGGTCAAGAAATACCCAATTATTTCCATTGAAGATGGAATGGCTGAAGAAGATTGGGCAGGCTGGAAAAAACTCACCGAAGCGGTAGGTAAAAAAATACAATTAGTGGGTGATGATTTATTTGTTACGAATGTAGAGTTTTTACAGAGAGGCATTCAGGAGGAGGTAGCTAACGCAATTTTGGTGAAAGTAAACCAAATTGGCTCGCTGACAGAAACCATCAATACAGTAAATTTGGCTCATAGAAACCGCTACAAAAGTGTGATGTCGCACCGCTCAGGTGAAACTGAAGATACAACGATTGCTGATTTGGCGGTGGCTCTTAATACAGGGCAAATCAAAACGGGTTCAGCTTCTCGTTCGGATAGAATGGCAAAATACAACCAACTTCTTAGAATAGAAGAAATTTTGGGAGAAACGGCTTATTATCCGGGGCTCTCGTTCTAAGTAAATCTTTTACTGCGTGTGGTTTGAACCTTCTGTTTGCCTATTACATTTTTAATTATTAGTTCAAAAATAGCTGCAACAAAAAAGCCTAATACTATGAGGTATTAGGCTTAACTAAACTTATTGGAGGTCGGAAGCGGATTCGAACCGCTGTAGGGGCTTTTGCAGAGCCCTGCCTAGCCTCTCGGCCATCCGACCTTTATTTGGGGACACAAATATCTTAAAAAAAATCAACAAAGCAAAAAAAAGCTAATTATTTTTTAATCTTTCATTTTTTTGATTTTAGGCTCGTCTTCATCATCATCGTCCTCTTCTGTAGCTGTTTTTTCGCTAATTTCCCAATCTGTATAGATTTCAAAAATATCTCGGCTTTTCATTTGATTTCTTTTGAAAACAGCCTTACTTTCTTCCAGAATTTCTTCATCAATCAAGCCGTTCTCAAATAGAGCCTCCAATTCTTTACGTTTTTCGGTATAATCTAAGTCTAACAAGTCGCAGGCAAAATTTGAGATAAATTCTATATCAGCATCATAATCAGGTTCGTCACCAAATATTCCTTCTTTATTATCCAAGTACTCCAAACTTTCTTCGCTTAGGATAAAATCAAGAAGTTTATCAAAAACATCAAAAACTTTTTCGGCATATTTGGGATGATGCAAAGCCATTTGAGCAAGCCCCGTAGAAATAGCTGTACGAGCATATACATCAGCGTTACCTTCAAAAAGTATCTCTTTAAAGTCTTTGAGTTGATTTTGACCCAAATGGGCAATATAAGACCAAACCTCCTCTATAAGAAAATCAGGGCTAAATAACCTATCCATTTCCAAAATATCGCCTCGGAGCATCTCCAAAATTTTAGGTAATATTTTTGTACTTTTTATTTCTCTCAGAAGTAAAATAGCATGTAGCGGGGCAAAACCTCCCTCGCTTGCTTCCAATTCTTCATAATAATCTGTATTTTGAAGAGCATCATCAATAATTTGAAGCAAATCAGCTTCTACGGCTAAATCTAAAGCCTTAATTTCTGAAATTACTTCTCTTGAAATGCGGAAGTCTTTTTTAAACAACTCTTGAACAACAGGGTATTGAAATTGCATTTTAAAAAACAGTTGATTTTTTGCGTGAAAATAAGTTTTTCAAAATAATACACAAGTTTTTTGTTAAAAATATTCAAATTTTCAAAATTAAGAAGCGATTTTTAAACAAAAACATACCTGATAAGTTAGATACGAGACAATTTTTATTCAAAATGCTTCGCTTTTTTTCTGAAAAAAATACAAATTATTTGCTTTTGGCAATGCATTTAGCAGGTTTCTTGGGCTTGTTGATACCTTTTACCAGAGATTTTTTTAAAATTTTAGTTCCTTTTAATCTTCTTAGTAATTTTGCCTTACTTATTTATTTTCATAAAGAGAAAAAAACTATCTTTTGGGTGTTGTTGGTATGGATAATGTTAGTTGGCTTTTGGGTGGAGTACATAGGTGTAGAAACGGGGTTTATTTTTGGAAATTATTGGTACAAAACGACTTTAGGCTATAAATTTTTGGGTATTCCGCTGATGATAGCCATCAACTGGTTTATTGTGATTTATAGTAGCTCGGCGGTGGTAGCTCCCACTTCCTTGCTCAAATGGCAGAAAGCTATTTTAGCAAGTTTTTTGGCAGTTTTTCTTGACTATTGGATTGAACCAGTAGCCATACGTTTAGATTTTTGGGATTGGCAAGGTGGGGTTGTACCTTTGCAAAATTATTTGGGTTGGTTTGTTACAGCTTTATTTTTACAAATACCCTTTCAGTATAGTTCTTTTGAGAAAAAAAATAAAGTAGCCTCTATGCTATACTTTTACGAATTAGTTTTCTTTATGCTTTTAGCTATTTTTTTGGCTTAGCTACATATTTCTTGATTTTTTCTTAAATTTGGAAAACTTTAATTTATGACAAAGTTAGACCTCCATAAAATTAGAGAATTCGGAAATATAGAGCTACTCGCCAGACAAATGGTAGAGGGCTTTATTACAGGGCTACACCGCTCGCCTTTTCACGGGTTTTCGGTGGAGTTTGCAGAGCATCGTCTTTACAACACAGGTGAGAGTACCAAGCACATAGACTGGAAGGTTTATGCGAAGACGGATAAAATTTTTGTAAAACGTTACGAAGAAGAAACTAATTTGCGTTGCCAAATTCTCATAGATATATCTTCTTCTATGTATTATCCCAAGCAGACCAAAGGCAAGTTAAGTTTTAGTGTGATGGCAGCGGCAGCGATTGCTTATATGGCTCAAAGACAAAGAGATGCTATCAGTATAGCTACTTTTGATGAAAAAATAATAGAGCATAGCCCCATCAAATCTACTTCCATACATTTGCATCAGCTTTTTATGCTTTTGCAGAAACTTTTGGATAGCGAAAGTAGTATGAAAACGACTTCGGCGGCTAAGGTACTACACGAAATAGCCGAAAAAATTCATAGGCGGTCTTTGGTAGTGATTTTTAGTGATATGTTTGAGCAAGTGGAGAACCCTCAAGAGCTTTTTGGAGCTTTGCAACACCTCAAACACCAACAACACGAAGTGTTGCTCTTCCATGTTATGGATAAAAAAACCGAAAAAGATTTTATTTTTGAAAATCGTCCTTACGAGTTTATTGATTTGGAAACAGGTGAAAAAGTAAGGTTACAGCCCAACCAAGTGCAAGAAACTTATCAGACATACGTAGAGAATTTTTCTAAGGAACTTAAAATAAAATGTGGGCAATACAAAATAGACTTTATAGAGGTAGATATTGCAGAAAATTTTGAAGATGTTTTGTACCGATATATGGTGAAAAGAGCGAAAATGAGGTAATAATGAAACGATTATTTGGTCTAACTTTAGTTTGCTTAGCTTCTTGTAGTACTTTTAGAAACTCTCCCAAAAAAGAGTTTGTAGAGAGTTATTACACCAGCGTTACAGAGCATAAAAAAGAAAAAGTCTATGCTTTTTTTAAAGAAGATACCATTTGGATATATGATAAACACTTACAAGGAAGTAGGCAACTTTTTGCCTTGAGTCCTTACATAGAAAAAGATTATCCTAAAAGTATTTTTAGAAAAAATTCTTTAGATATAGATTTGCTCACCATTCCACTCAAATATCGCCCAGCCCAAAGAGATGTTGCCCCACAAGTGAACGCTAATCTGAATGGAGCTTTTTATGTAGGTTATCGTTTTGATGAATATACTGCTGACTATCACCCAATGCCTATCAGTAAGTTTAAAAGACATATCACCCATTACGCTCTTTCAGTGGGGGGCTTTACAGGCTTAGGGGCTACCTTTATGAGCCCAACCAACACCTATAATCGTATTACCCAAGAGTATGACGGGGTAGTTTGGAACAAAGGTATAGCCGGAATTTTTGCGATTGATAACTTTAATTTAGGTATTGCTCTTGGTTTTGATAATTTGTTGGATAACAACAGAAAAGTCTGGATTTATGAAGGGAAAATCTGGTTGGGGCTTTCCTTTGGCTTAAATCTAAATTAGTAACGAATAAGCTTTTTGTGTTTCACAAAGATAAACTCCCCAAAATAGCAAAATATAAACTGAAAATCAAAGAGTTAGTATTTTTTTATCCGAAGATAGCTAAAAATGTTCCACTTAATTTTTTTCTTCATAAAAAATAAAAAACGTAAAAAACTTTTGAAATTTTAAAAGTTTCCTTAGTTTTGCAAAACAAAATTAAGACAAAACTATTTTATTTGAATGACAGAAGAAAATCAAAAACAAATGGAAACCAAAGAACGGATTTTGGCAAAATCGGAGGAATTATTTATGCGTTATGGCATACGTAGTATCACGATGGACGACATCGCTCGTGAGTTGGCTGTTTCTAAAAAAACAATTTATCAGCATTTCAAAGATAAAGATGAATTAGTGTATCAAATGGGCTTGAGACACTTTGAATG
>JANRLU010000132.1:0-12391 GCA_033762275.1 Thermonemataceae bacterium
GATATTGCTGAGCATTTTTGAGTACCATACAAAGCATTTTATTATTGGTAAAAAAGTAAGCCACTTGCTCTGTACCTATCGGAATTATTTGCTCTTGGTGTTTCACCAGAAATCTTTGTAGCTCATTTTTCGGCTTATGCCCAACTTCCCTCAGTAGATTAGCTAATTGTTGTTGGTACAAATCACTCCCTTCTTTTTTTTCAAAAAAAGTTTTATACTTTTGGTAGGCTTGCTCTAATTCTTGCTTTTTAATGGGTTTCAAGAGATAATCAATACTGGCAACCTTAAAGGCACGAAGAGCGTATTCATCATAAGAAGTAGTAAAAATAATAGGTGCTTGGGGAGAAATTTGCTCAAAGATACTAAAACTTAAGCCATCTGAGAGTTGTATATCCGAAAAAATCAGGTCTAAAAGAGGTTTTTGATGAAGATACGCCAAAGCAGCCTCTACACTATCCAGCACAGCCACAATTTGGGTGTCCTCTCCCAAATCGTTTATCATTTTGCTTAATTTTTGAGCGGCAGGATATTCATCTTCTATAATTAGTATTTTTTTCATAAATAAGGTAGTTTTACACGAAAAACTTGGTCTTCCTTTTCTACCACAATGCTTTGGGTAGCCAACAAACGATAACGATTGTTAATATTTTCTAAGCCTACTTTGGTAGAATTATCAAAAATACGCTTTTCTTGTAAGTTGTTTTCTACTATCAAGTTGTTATTTTCAGATAAAATTTTGATTTTCAAAGGTTTATCTTTAGAAATAATATTATGTTTGATAGCATTCTCTATAAGCATTTGCAAACACAAAGGTATTACTTTGGCTTCTAAGTCTTCTTTTTTAAGTTGTATATCTATTTGTAGGTTATCTTGGAAGCGAACTTTATTCAGATACATATAGGCTTCTGCAAAATCTAATTCCTCTGAGAGAGGGACTATATCTTTACTTTTGCTTAATAATACATATCTGTATACATCTGCCAATTTTTCCACATAGGTTTGGGCTTCTTGATTGCTGTCATCAATCAAATAAGTAAGTGTATTCAGGCTATTGAACAAAAAATGAGGGTCTAATTGATTTTTGAGAGCTTCTAACTGCGACTGTATTTTTTCTTTTGCTAAAATCTCTGTTCTTTGCAGCCCTTCTTTCCAAGCCTGAAAGAAAAAAACACTTTCATACGCTAAAGTAACAATCGTAGTAGGAATAAGCCCAATCCCAAAAGCCTCCCAAAAAGTAAGGGCTTTTTCTTCTGTAACATTTGCCCACAAGCAATATACATCTACCAAAAAAGTAACCAACATAGTATAAAGCAAAGCAAATGAAGTTTGCCAAAGTAGTCTTCGTTGGGTTTGCTCAGGTTTTGGATATTTTGTTATCAAGATTTGCATTAGCTTACGCAAACCCTGCCAAATAAAAAAAGTGTTGAGAAAAGCTAACCAAAAACTCCACCAAAACTCCGTTTTCAGGGTTTTGAAACTTTCCCACTGCTGTATCATCGTGATACCAAAACTAATGAGAGGTATCCCCACCAAACGAGCTTTGGTATCATTGATGTTTTTGGTTGGCTCTGTTTGCATCATTTATTTGATTTTGCTAATTATTTTTTGGATTTGTTTTTTTCTTTCTTCAGGTTTTAAAAATCTAACTCGGCTTATTCGGGTAGTTTTTATATAAGAAAACCCGCAAAACTCCAAAGTTGCCTTTCGTATGGCATTTAGATCGCTGTTATGATATTGCCACCAAAGCCACCAAGCAGGGCTATCGGAGGTAGTTATGATTTCTGCCGTTTTTCCTTTGAGCAGTTTATCCCAAAAAGGGTCATTTTGATGATATTTGAATGCAAAACCAGGCAGTAAAGTTCTATCCAAAAAACCTTTCAGCAAGGCAGGCACAGAGCCCCACCAAACAGGGTAAATAATTAGCCATTTATCACACCAAATCAGATTGGCTTGTGCTTCTTGTAAATCTGCCTCCAAGCCCTGATTAGCCTTGAAACCCTGCCTAAGAATAGGGTCAAAGGTCATCTCACCTAATTTTTGTACTCTTACTTCATGCCCCTTTTTTTGAGCTTGTTCTGCATAAGCTTCTGCAATTTGCCCATTGAAGCTCTCACTATCAGGGTGAGCCAATAAAATGTATATTCTCATATTTTTATATTTTATGTGTTTAAAGTATATGCTTCTATAATACCACCTTTATCTTTGTAAAGTGTCGTTTTTTTGTGTTGTAACATCCAAATAAATATCATAAAATCACCAGCCGAAGCACCCGCATTGATAACCAAGGGGATATAGAACCAAGCTATGTAGTCTGTTTTGATAAACGTAAGTCCTATGGTTGCCAACAAGGAAATAACCACAAAAGGAGCAAAAGCATTGATATACATCACTCTTTTTGCAATCAGATGCTCTGGAGCAGCAGCGAAAATGACTCCGTTTCTCATACCTATTGTAAACTTTTGTCTATTACTCAAATAAAAAACCAAAGCGTGAATAAGCTCGTGAAGATACAAAACTAAAATAACATCTAAACTTATCAGTATAATACTTGCAAAAGGCTGAAAAATAGGTAGCGATATATCTAAGAAACTGCTGGTAATCAAAGGAATACTTTTTTGCTTTGCCAAAATCGTTGCAAATAAAAGCCCAAATACCAAAAATCCGATGACTCTATACATATAGGACTGCCACAGCAGCAATTTATTATTCTCAAAATCAATAATTGCTATTTTTTGCATAGTGTTCTTTTCTTTTTAGAAAGTATATCTTACAAAAGGTACAGGAAAAAATCCTTGTTGGTATTGTGTCGCTATACTATTGGTTCGGCGGTTGTAAGTTTGTTGAAATATATTTTTATTATTGGTAATATTTTGCAAATCCAAAGAGAACTCCAAACTGCTCTTCTTGTAATCTTTCCGATAGCCAATTTTTATATCTGTTCTGAAGTAAGGTGTTTGCCTTTCGGAATAAGCGATGGTTTCGTTATATACAGCTTCTCCTTTTATTTTAGAGGCTTCAAAATCCAAAGGACTTACATATTTACCTCCTACCACGCTGGTTCGGATATTTGCCACGAGCACATAGTTCTTTTTGAGTTTCCACTCTTTGCCCATAAGCAAATTGAATACATAGTTAGTATTAAAAGCAGTATTTCTTTCTACTTTATCACTTCCTTTGTACTTCGAGTCAAAAAGAGATGTAGTGAATAAGAAGTAATAACCATCTTGAAAAGTTCGCTCCAAAGTGATTTCAAGCCCATAATTAAAGCCTGTACCCGTATTTTGAAGGCTATCATTATCTATAGGAGCAAAATTAGCTCCTGTATTCAACATTGAAAAAGAACTTGCTCTTTGTTCTACAGGTACATCAAAAAGAGATTGATAGTAAATTTCAGCCTTTAAATTAAGTTTTTCTGTAATATTATTTTCATAAGATAAAACTCCTTGATGGCTTCGCATAAATTTAAGTTCTTTATTAGTATAGATTGCTCCTTGTGTTGTGGGTGTAATCACAAAAGAAGTATAAATGCTTGGAATTTGGCTATGCAGACCATAAGCCCATACTGATAGATTGCTTGCTTCCGATGAGGTATTTGAGAGCTACACGAGGCTCTATTACATTTTGCGTATTCAAACTATAGTTTTGCCAATGCAGACCAGCATTCAACGTAAGTAAAGCGTTGAAACGATGTTTCCATTGGGCATAGCCTTGCAATAAAGTTGTAGCATCATTGATATTTACTTGTACGCTCTCAGCTACGCCACCGCCATAAATTTCTTTATTGAACAAATTAAATTGAAGGTAATCTAGGTTTGCTCCTATTTGTAGGCTGTTTTTGGCATTAAATTTATGGTTAATCATTAAATTTGTTGCATATTTCTCGGTCGTGAATTTCGCTTCCCCACTTCTGAAAGCCTCACGTGTGCTTATACTGATAGAATCACCTAAAAACTCCTCTTGTGTTCCCATCAAACCAAAAGTAATTTTGGCATTTGTTTTTGCACTTAATTGATGCTCGTAGCTTGTACCAAGTATCCCTGTGGCGTAGTTGACAATCGTATTAGAGTTTTCATTGCCATAAAAATTTGTTTTCGTAGTATCCTCTTCATTTCCCAAAAAACTCACATCACTCTTGCCAGCAATACTAAATATACTGATTTTACCTTTTTTGCTCACTGGCAAATCAATTTTTAGGCTTAAATCTTGGTAATTAGGTGTGGCGTTGCCAGTCCCAAAGTTGATACCCAAAGTTTTGAAGAAACTTAGCGTAGAATAACGGTAATTTAATAAGAAAGAACCCCCGTATTTTTTAGAAAAAGGACCTTCCGCCCCTACCTCAAAGCCATTGAAGCCTACTTGCCCCACAAATTCGTGTTTATCTTTGTTACCCTCACGCATACGTAAATCAAAAACACCTGCATTAGCGTTCCCATACTGAGCAGGAAAGGCACTCGTCATAAAGTCAGATTTAGCTAAAACATTGTTATTCAAAATACTAACAGGTCCGCCTGTAGTTCCTAAAGCTCCAAAATGATTCGGATTCGGAATATTCAAACCTTCTAACTGCCAGAGCATACCTGCTGGAGAGTTTCCTCTCACCACCAAGTCGTTTCGGGAGTCATTCCCCGAAATCACACCTGCAAAATTGGCAGCCATACGGCTGGGGTCTCCCAAAGCACCCGCATAACGTTTAGTATCTTCAGTATTAAAAGACCTTGCACTTAGGGTAGCATATTCGTTATTGGTTACTTTTCCATCTTTTGTTCTATCATAGGTAACGGTTACGGCTTCTATATCAGTAATTTGCTCTTGAAGGCTCACATTTAGAAAAATCTCTTTGCCTGCCGTAACAATAATATCTGCAAATATTTTATCCTCATAGCCCACATAACTGACTTTGAAACTCTGCCTTCCTAAAGGTACATTTTCTATGCGAAAATACCCTTGTTCATCGGTTACCGCCCCTACTCCTTTGAGTTCTGGGTGGATAAGTTCCACACTAACGCCTATCAGAGCTTGCTTGGAAGCCTCATCAAGTACTTTTCCTTTGACTATCTGTGTCGTTTGGGCAAAACCTATATGAGCACAGAGTAAAAATCCTAAAATTGCTGCTATTTTTTTCATACTTTTGGTGTTTTTTATGAAGCAAATATCTTTATTTTCATAATTTGTGAGCAAAGCCCTTTACCTCAAGTGTAGAAAAGGCTTACCCAAACTGAAAAAGTGCAGCCTGAAATAAAAACTACCATAAATCTGGTGGGTTTTGTATCCATTGGCGAAGACTTTTGGCTGTTCTCAGGAAATTGTAAAGTAAAATCAGGGCAGCTAAGGCATACAACCAAATTTTATACTTTTTTTCTTTAAAAAATGTGCTCTCCGCCAAAAAATACCAAAATCCGCCTACTAAAAATACCCAGATTGGACTCAAATAACGTTCGCTTTCACCAGTTACATTCATTCTGAAGAAAAATATTATCAGCAGATAACCCAAAGACAAGAAAAAACCCTGTATAACGAATATATTAGAGATTTTAGGGATTTTTTTAGCCGCCAAAAATAAAGCCGTACAAACAATAATTAGGCTCAGAATAGATAAAAATACAGGAAAAGGGAAGAAAAATTGTATAATCGTGTGGGCATAGCTACCCCAGCTTTCTACAAATGAAACGACCCAAATATTATCCAAAAAATCGGGCTTTTTTTGAATCAAATAATTGCGGAAATACCAAAAAAACAAACTTATATTAGCAAAAAAGGTGTAAATAACAGCTTTTTTCCAGTTCCAATACAGTGCTATCAAAATGATGAAAGTTAGTACGAAGAATATCCCTGCTAACCGCTGCATTACAAGGGCGTTACTCAATAGAATAAACCCCAACCAAGCATACTGAGAAGTTTGGATATGAGCAAAGAGCCGAAACAAGACCAACAAAAAAACGAGAAACCAAGCCTCCGACCATACAAAGAAATGAATCAGAAAAAATGTAGTACCTAAAATGCTTTGGGCAAAAGCAATCTCTAAAAAAGGCGATTTCAAGTAGCTTTTAAATAGTTGGTAAATAAGGAGTATATTGAAAAAGAAAGCTATGCTTTGAAGAATTTTAGGCTCAAGAATACTTAGCAATAAAGGAAATAAAGGCGTCCAATTGGTATAATAACCGAAAGGCGTAAGCAAAGTCCATTTCTCCCTAAAACTTTGAGCAGCATAGAGATAAGCCCTCGCATCTGTGGTTAGTCCCAAACCTTTTCTACTAAGCCATAACCATAAAAATATAGAAAGTAAGGCTATCAATAGTTGCCATTTTATTTTTCTTGCTTGCATTTTATTTTACCAAACTAATTTTATACTAATCAAAAATACTTATATTTGAACCATAATTATACTTTTTGTAAATTCTAAAATTTTTATCAGTTTTCAAAACGGAGAGTAGAGTAAATAATGAATTACGAAGATAATCCCAAGAGCATTAAGTTTTATGTAAAAAGGTATTTGATAGCCCATAAAGACGCTTTCAAGGGGAAGAAAGTAGTTGATTTTCCAGCGGGAAATGGTATTACCTCAAGAATCTTAAAAGAAATAGGGGCTGACCCTATTCCTATGGACTTATTTCCAGAGTATTTTGAAATTGAGGGAATACATTGCCAAAGGGCTAAAATCCGTGAAGGGCTGCCTATAGCAAATAAATCCGTTGATGCTCTTATCTGCCAAGAAGGCATAGAACATTTCAGCGACCAATACCAAACGCTGAGAGAGTTTAATCGCATAATGAAAGATAAAGGTACATTACTAATAACCACCCCCAACTACTCCAACATCCGAGCCAAACTAAGTTATTTTCTATCAGAAAGCGAACGGTTTAATTCTATAATGCCTCCAAACGAACTTGACAGCATTTGGATGTCCAATCAAGCCATTACAAATGAAATATATTTTGGGCATATTTTTCTCATTGGTATTCAAAAACTGAGAGTTTTAGCGAAATTATCTGGCTTCAAAATCAAAAAATATCACTTCACTCGCATTACCCCCACCTCATTATTGTTATTTCCTTTTTTTTACCCTTTTATTTTTCTATCCAATTGGGTAACCTACAAGAAAAACATGAAAAAAAACAAAGATTTTGGACAAGAAACAAAAAAGGCTATCTATGGCGAAATATTCAGACTATCTATCAACCCCAAAATTCTGGTTGGAGGTGATTTGATGGTTGAATTTGAGAAAGAACAAGATTTTCAAGATGTAGCCCAAACACTCAGAAGCCAGCATAAAGAATTTGGAAGGACTTGATTATGCCGAAAATCAACTTCATTACTTTATTTTAGTAGTATCAACTTTTTTACTACTATCCACTTTTATTTTTTTGGGGGGAGTATTTGTTGTTTTGGGTTTATCAAAGTCTTTCAGTAAGTTTTTTATTCTCTGCAAATCTGGTGCAGTATTTGCCGAAAAAGAATAATGAAAGATTATCACATCTGTAATGTTATTTTCTTCTATCATCTTTAGCAAACTTTTATCCCAATAACGATAATCTACGATAAAAACTTGTTCAAAATGCGAAACCAAATAAGGAGAAAAAGCATTTCCAAAAGAATTTTTGATAATCATTGCCTTTCTGCCATTCTTCACCTTAGGGTTTGTTACCTCCACCAAAGAAAAATCATCAGCCAGATAAACACTATAAGCATTAGGACCTTTAGCAAAATCAGCATAAAGCAAGCCCACAAAACGTTTATTAGGGTTTTTCTTGGGGTGACTGAAGACCTTGTAAGCCGTATCAGGAATTTTATGGTATACTACAGAATCAATATTTTCTTTGAGGCGTTTATCGCGTGTGAGCCAATACAAAGAGCCCAAAAAGCCATTGATAACCCTTCTTTCCATTTTTGCCAAAGGAATAGCTTTCAAATTTGCTTTTTTGCAAAACTCTTGATAAGCATAATACGCCCCAAGCCCTGTCCAGTGGTGGTCTGTATTGAAAAATATATACTCATCTTTGTGTTCGTGCAGCGTTTCGGTGATATTTACTGAAATCACTTCCGAGTTTAGTTGGCTGTACAAATAGTCTATGTTCTTTTTTTCAGAAGTATGGCGATATTTGTGTGGCAAATAGAACTCCCCGTGTGTAGGTACAACCACGCTGTATACTTTCGCTTTATTTTTTAAGTTTTCTTGGTAATAGTTGATGACATCCGCACAATATTTGGCAGTACTATTGCCTCCACCAAAAACTTGTATTGCCATTCCTTTGTAAATCATTACGCCTCTAATCGGAGATTTATCAGCTTCCCCCTCTATAATTTCATCGGCTCGGCTTTTTTTAGCTTCTGTGCTGTCTGTTTTGGTATTTTTATCCATTCCAGCATTGGTAACCACCTCCTGTTTGTAAAAAGCTACTTCTTCACTTTTAAAACCTCTATTTTGTGTGAGTGTGAAGTTGGTTTGTACGAAGCCATCTCTAAATGGGAAATTATCCGCCACATACATATCCAAACTATCCAGATATTCGCCCGTCCAAAAGTTTTTCCAAGAAAAATGAGGAAAAGGAGCTAATTTTCTTTTCTCGTAATCAGAAATGCTTTTTTTAGGTAAAAAGAAGAATAAAATACCCAAAACTAACAAGAGTATCACAAATAAAAACGTCCCAAACCTAATAAGTAATAATTTTGCCTGCATAGCTACCATTTAATTCGGCTGCAAATTAAGAAAAATAAAAGAAGAAATAAAGATAATACAAACTATTCATTTAAAATTTAGACGATTTTTCGTAAATTTTAGCGAATTTTCGCTTGATTTTTCTAAAAAAAAACTTATCTTCGCTTTTACAATTTTAAATTTAAAATGTATATGATTAAGATTTTGCCAGCTAATACCTATCCTGAAATTTTAACAAAAGAAGCTCAAGAGTTTTTGTTACATCTTCATCAAAAATTTTCGTCTACACGCCAAGAATTGCTCCAAAAAAGACAAGAAAGAGCCAAATCTATACAAAAAGGGAATCTTCCTGATTTTTTACCAGAGACCCAAGCCATCCGCGAGGGAAGTTGGCAGGTAGCTACTATCCCACAAGACCTTCAAGATAGACGTGTGGAAATCACGGGTCCTGTGGATAAAAAAATGGTTATCAATGCTCTCAACTCTGGAGCAAAAGTCTTTATGGCTGATTTTGAAGATGCCAATGCCCCCACTTGGGATAATTGCTTAGAAGGGCAAATCAATCTGAAAAATGCTAATTTAAGACAAATTGATTTCACTGCCGAAAATGGAAAAACTTACCAACTCAATGAGCAAACCGCCGTTCTCAAAGTTCGCCCGAGAGGCTGGCATTTGGTAGAAAAACATTTTTTAATAGCTAACGAAGCTATTTCTGCCTCTCTGTTTGACTTCGGCTTATATTTTTTCCATAATGCTAAAAATTTACTTGCCAAAGGCACAGCTCCTTATTTTTATTTGCCAAAATTAGAAAGCCATTTGGAAGCCCGCCTCTGGAACGAAGTATTCGTAGAAGCTCAAAATTACCTACAAATCCCACAAGGAACCATCAAAGTAACCGTTTTAATAGAAACTATTTTGGCTGCTTACGAAATGGAGGAAATTATTTACGAACTTCGCGAGCATTTGGCTGGACTTAATGCAGGTCGTTGGGATTATATCTTCAGCACCATCAAAAAACTACATCACCTCCCCGAAGCCAAGTTCCCAGATAGAAGCCAGATAACGATGCAAGTACCTTTTATGAGAGCTTATGCCCAAAATTTGGTAAAGGTTTGTCATAAAAGAGGAGCTCACGCCATCGGAGGAATGTCTGCTTTTATCCCCAGCCGTAAAGATGAAGAAGTCAATAAAAATGCTTTTGCCAAAGTAAAAGCTGATAAAGAGTTGGAAGCCTCTAACGGCTATGATGGAACTTGGGTTGCTCACCCAGATTTGGTAGCCGTTGCTCAAGAAGCCTTTGATAAAGTTTTAGGCTCAAAAAAACACCAAAAAGAAATACTCAGAGAGGACGTACAAGTGACTGCCGAAGATTTAAGAAATTTCAGCATTGAAGGAGGCAAAATCACTGAACAAGGTTTGCGAGCCAATATCAATGTGGGGATTTTATACATAGAATCTTGGCTTTCAGGACTTGGAGCTGCCGCTTTATACAACCTAATGGAAGATGCCGCCACCGCAGAAATTTCAAGGGCTCAGGTTTGGCAATGGCTCAAAACAAAAGCTACACTTGAGGATGGCAGAATAATTGATATAGCACTTTACGAAGATTTACGTAACCAAGAAATCCAAAAATGCAAGGATTTACTTGGTGAAGCTCGCATAGAAAAAGGTTATTTGGATAAAGCTATAAAAATTTTTGATGAGTTGGTAAAAGATGAGCATTTTGTGGAGTTTCTGACAATACCCGCCTACGAACATTTGTCTTAATGAAGTTCAGCTATTTCTCTCTGGCTCGGTCTTGAAGACCAGAGTTGTTGGAAAGCCTTTTAAGAAGAGTTGCACGCTAAGATATTATTGATTAAATCAGGATTTCCACCACAGATTTGAACAAGATCTTTCACTATTTCCACTTCCAAGTCTGCTTCAAATTTTAGTTTGGTTATTTTGTATCCCTTCAATTTATTGAGTTTTTTATAAGCTTGTAGTAAAATAGCGGCTATCATTATTACATATAAAACAACCTTTATTCCATTTTCATTTCTACTGATTAAATGTTTTAAATTTAATAATTGTTTGATGAATCTGAAAAAAACTTCTATTTCCCATCTTTGTTTATAGATCTCTGTAATCTCTTCTGCTGTTAAATTTTCAATGTTTGTAATGAAACAAATGCTTTCACCTGTTGACAGCAATGTTGCTTCAATCCTTCTATACAAAAACTTTGCTTTACAAGTTTCTCCATAAAACTGACACCATTCATCGCTTACAATTTCTAATGTGGAAGTTTTGACTATTTTTACAGGATGAGAACTCTTTTTATCGTGTTTAGCATTTGTATTGATTCTTGATACAAACTGAATTCTTTTTTCAGTAAAGATGTCATAGGTTTTTCTGGCATTAATTCCTCTATCAAATACTTTAATACTCTTGATTTCTGTTTCTGATTGTTTTAAAATAGTTTCTTTTAATGTGATATTTTCACTACTATGGGTTTGTTCTTTATAAAAATGAACAATTTCTGGAATATTACTATAACCCACTGTAAATTTTAATTGTCTGTATTTTTCAGCATCTCCACCTTTTAAGTGGTAACCAATCTGTAATAACTTTGTTGATAAGGCTACAATAGTTGAATCAAATTTCATGATGTGCGCTTTGTCCTCTCCTAACTCATTGTGATATAAACTCACACAAGTCTTGAATATCTTTTCAAAATAAGAAACATTAATCACAGAAAGTCTTGTACTTATTGAACTATAATGAATAGTGGTATGCTTTTGACCTTGATTAACAAGTTTGAAAAACAATGTTTCATAAGCAGACTCCATGACTCGTAAGCTGTTATCTTTATGGCTGATAATACAATGAAGTAGCAGTTTAAATATTACTTCACCTTGTAGTTTTTTAGTGAAAATATTCACTTTTGTCTCAACTGCTAACTCTTCCAGTAAATTTGCAGGTATCAGAGATAATATCTTTTGAAGTTCCATTTCAAGAAAACATATTTCGTGTTATTTTAGTCTCAAAAATATATCTTTCCAACAACTCTGGTCTTGAAGACCGAGCCAAGTCTGTGTTTGGTAATGGAATACCAAGCACAAGGGAAAAAAGGCAAAAAAGGAGAAAGGGGATTTACTCGCCCAAACTTTCGCAATCCATTTTTTATTGAGTATAATTTACCCTTATTACTTCTAATGCTCTTGCTCCTAAGGTTTTTTTATACCTTGCTATCCACCTAAAAATTGCAAGAAATTCTTAACATTCCATAACGAGGAAGCAAATTGCTCCTGAAAACATTAGTAGCAAAATCGGAGGTGCTTACTTGTTGGAAATTGGCTGTATTGAAAATATTTTTGAGAATTAGGTCAATTTTATATTTGGTTTTTGGGGCTGTAAGGCTATAATTGGCATCAAAAAACCAGTAATTTTCTTTTGTATTGGCGATATTGGGCAAAAAATAGTCGGCAGCAAAACTGAAATAAGCATTTTTGCTGTTTTTGTAAATTAGTGAAAAAGAATTAGTGCTACTCTCATTGATGAATGTATTGCTGCCTACGCTGCTTGCAGCCATTCTGTTGTAAGAAATGGCGTTCTGAAAATTTACTTTGGCTTTAAATCCTGTTTTTATCTCAAATTTGGAGTTGAAAATTTGACTTTGATTTTGCCTTAGTTCAGAGTTATTGATGATATTGACGTATGTTTGTAGGCTGTAATTTGCCTCAAATTTAAATAAAACAA
>JANRLU010000133.1:0-4296 GCA_033762275.1 Thermonemataceae bacterium
CGGAACTACCTCGCTTCAAATGTATGGCAGAGAGAAAAAAAGCCCTACAGCTCGTTTCAAAAATTCTATTGGGTATTATGACGTATTCAATACAGCTATGTTTTTGACAAAGGAGGCAGATAGTGTAGCTTTTTACCATAAATCCAAATTAGTGCCTTTAGTAGAATCAATGCCTTATCCGAGTGTTGTAGAGGCTTTATTGGGAGGTTTGATTATTGATTTGGGTGGAACATCAGGCGGCTTAGGAAAGCAAGCAGATTCCGAAGTTTTCAGAAATAAGCAAATTTCAGTTGCTCCTATTATTTGCTACGAATCTATTTATGGGGCTTACGTAGCAAGTTATACCGCCAAAGGAGCCGGTATTTTGTGCATTATCACCAATGATGCTTGGTGGGGTGATACACCTGGCTATCGCCAACATTGGCAATTTGCCAAACTTAGAGCCATTGAAACACGCAGAAGTGTAGCTCGTTCTGCAAATACAGGGCTTTCAGGTTTTATAAACCAAAAAGGTGAGGAAATTCAAAAAACAAAATATTGGACAAGAGACGTCCGAAAAGAAAAACTAAAAGCTAATCTAAAAACTACCTTTTATACTTGGGCTGGTGATTTTTTGGGAGTAATAAGCACTCTTTTATTTCCCTTGCTGCTGATCTATGTTGTATTTAGGAAAAAAAATACATTATGAGAAAGTTTATATATTTCGCTATTTTAGCTTCCATACTGCTGGCTTTGTTTTGGTTTTTAGAACAATTCATTTTTTTTCATACACATAATTACCCAGAAGTTTTACAAAATTATTTGAACGAAAACCTTACATTATATCGCTTCCAACTATTTGGAAAACAAATTTTTACAGAAAAAACTTATCAACAATCTTTTTATTTTCTGTGGATAGCAATCTTTCTACTCCTAATTGCTTTTTCTATTAGTATTTTCAGAAAAAAACATTTTTTTGAGGCTTTAGAAGCTCATCTGCTCTTTTTTAAGCAACTGAAAATCAATATAAAAACCATTTTACAATCTCATCAAAAAAGCGAATTTTATCTGCTTGGTTTAGCCATTCTTTTGATAGTTATTCATCAGATTTATATGTATCAATATATTTTTGTCGCGATGGATGAAGCTTTTTCTTGGTTATATTTTGCCTCAGAAGGATTTTTCCGAAGCATTAGTCATTACCCTGTTCCTAATAACCACGTTTTTTACAACTTGTGTAGTAGTTTTTTTGGTTTATTTATTCCTGATGCAATTTTGGCTATGCGTATAACGGCTATGCTGTCTTTTTGGGCTTTGTTGGTGCTTCTTTATATTTTTTTACTACACAAAACTAATTTTTGGACAGCCTACATAAGCATTATTTTTGTAGGTTTGGGGTTTAGCCAATCGGTTTTTTCGGTACAAGGGCGTGGCTATATGTTACTTACCTTATTTGTTTTTCTTGCTTTTTTTAGCCTCTACAAATTCTTGGAAACCGAGCAGAAAGGTTATTTGCAGATATTTACTGTAGCTTCTGTTTTGGGTTTTGCCACTATTCCTGTGTTCTTGCTCGCTTCAGTGGCTTTTTATGCCTATGTTTTTCACCAAATTTTCATTCAAAAAAAATATCAAAAAAAACTTGCTATACCTTTCTTTTGGTCGGCACTTTGGATAGCGGGGAGTGTTTGGCTTTTTTATACGCCCATTTTGGTTTTTAGTGGGAAAGACGCCCTATTAGGCAATGAAAATGTAGCTCCCAAAGACTATGATGCTCATTGGTTTTATACCTATATCTTTCCAATAGCTATCAGAGAATCAGTAATTTATGTATTAAGTTTGCCAAAGTATATAGCTTTTTTGCTGGCTCTTTTATTATTTGTATGGGGACAATGGTTTTACTGGAAAACCCAAGAAAAAAGTCATTTTTTCAAATCTTTTTGGCTATTTTTTGTAATAGCCGTTGTAGTGGCTCTACTAATTACTTTGGTGATGCGAGCTTTCCCTTTCTATCGTGTATGGACTTATTTTAGTATTTTACTGGCTATGCTTTTAGGCTTTCTTTTCAACTTTTTTGTTAGAAAAAATCAAAATATTATAGCAATATTTGTATTAGTTTTCGTTTTTGCCGGTTCTTTCCCACAGTTTTGGCGAGAAATACAGGATTTTTATGACCCTAAAGCCTACAAACATCATAAAAATTTGGAAAACCAAACCAAACAACTTCTTGAGCAAAACAAAATAATAGAACTTTCTGAAGAGGCTTTTTATATACACTTTTGGGTAAAATATTGGCACAAAACATCGCTTTTGGCTCAGAATTCTTGTCAAGCTGATGTTTCAGTAAGAGAAATTCCAGAGGCTCAACCAGCTTGCCAAGAAAAATACAAAGATATTTGGTTTCTAAGATTCTATACGAGCACTAAAAATTAATCAATTTTAGGGCGATAAAACCAGAGTACATCACTCAAAGAGATGCCTAATTTAGCCGTAATATACTGCTCTTGCAAACCAACATTACTCAGACTTCCTCTTGAACCAAAATTAGCCCCAAGGTGCACATAAGTAAGTTTTCCCTGCCCGCCCGAAAAAGCCAAAGATGTTCCGATGCTAATATTAGTTTCCGAAACATTTTTATCAGCAATTTTAAGTATACTTGGTGTATGATTAAATCCTAATCGGTAAGTGCTTCTTTTCCAAAAGCTTCCAGAACGGTAGTCAGGCGTCCATTCTGTGCCTACACTTATTTTTATTCTGTTGGTGAGTTCGGGAACTTCTGCTCCTAAAGAGCTGAATTTTGTCCAATCTTGTAAGCTAACATCCGCACCTATCAACCACTTACTTTGCTCCTCATAAGAAAACCCTGCTTGCAAGCGTGCTGGCAAAAATGTTTTTCCTTCTTGTGTGAGGAGTGTATCTACAAAAGTAGGTACTACAGAGGTTTGGAACACATCTCTTTTTTCAAAAGACTCTATTCTATCTGTTTTGGCGTTGCTGGCAAGGTCATAAACAAGCCCAAAGTTGAGATATTTACGGTCTTTCTCTAAAATATGGCGATAAGCTACAGAAGGACTAAACACAATTTGTTTGGTGTTATTTCTGCGATAATAAGCAATACGACTATTTTGCCCTGCTGCAATTAGCTCACTGATAGACTCTTGCGTGATATTTCCAAAAATATAATTAAGTTTTAATCCTACGCTAAGTTGTGGGCTAAGCCTTACACCATTTGCCCAAAATAAAGAATTAAGCCCACCACTACCATTATAAGTATAGTAAGCAAAAAAATCAGAATTTTCTACCTTTCCAGAGGTTTCAGTGAGATAATTGACCTCACTGAAGGGCTTCAAACCAATAACAGTTGTCCATTTTTTATGAACAGGTAAAGCTAAAGCTATCAGATTAAGATTTCCCGTAGTAAATGTTTGTGAAGTTGTATTATCACTTAGTTTCTGCGACTTGAATTGGTAGCCAGCCTCAAAAATAACACTTGTGTTGCGGGTGAGCAAAGCAGGGTTTTGAACATTCACCGTAAAGGGGTTGGTACTGCTAAGCCCTATACCACCATTAAGTTGTTGAGAAATATTTCCTTCTTCAGCAAGCATTCCCAAGCCAAAACCAGAAAAAGGAGAGTTTTGGGCAAGAATTTGGGAACTCATACAAAATATACATAAAATCAGCCAATTTGTTTTCATAGCTTTTGCAAATGGTAATTTAAAATTTGGTTTAAACCGTACAATACTAATTTTGGAACGGCAAAGGTATCACCTTTTTTGATACTTTCAAAATAAGGACTATCTCCACCACACAAAATAGTTTGTAAATCGGGGTATAAAGCCTGATAATACTGCCTTGTACTATAAATTTCACCTTTTACACCATTCACAGCACCACTCAACATAGCTCTTTCAGTTGTATTACCTATCACTTTTATGTCTTGTTCGGGTTGCCAACTTATAAAAGGTAGTTTTTGGGTGAAATGATGCATTGCCTCCAAACGCATACGAACACCAGGAGCTATCATTCCTCCCAAAAACTTATTATCAGCACTAATAAAATCGTAAGTAATGCAAGTACCCAAGTCTATCACCAAGCAAGGCTGTTCGGGGAAAAAACTTTTTGCCCCAATAGCTGCCGCAAGCCTATCCATTCCTAATGTTTGTGGGCTTTCGTACAAATTTAGTATAGGAATCTCCAAATCGGGACTTAATAACAGGGTATTTTTAGGCAAATAAGCAAGCCAAAAACTTGTATCATCTCTAACACTGCTCAAAATTACGTTATCAAAACTGAATTGTTTTATCTTCACCAAAAACTCAT
>JANRLU010000134.1:0-13329 GCA_033762275.1 Thermonemataceae bacterium
CACTAAAAGGAATTGCCGAAAGGTATAATATGGGTATCACACATTTGAAAGAACTCAATGGATTTAATGATAAAAAAACGCTTAAAGCAGATGTGGGCTTGAGGGTAATCGTCAGAGAGTACCATAAACTACTTGATGGCGAAAACTTAGTGCAGATTGGGCAAAGGTATGGCGTAAGTAAGTATGAGATTTTGAGAGCCACAGGCATAGATTTCGCTGATGAAATGGACGAAATTTACCCAGGGGTAGAGCTTATTATTCCTATCAAAAAGTAAAGCAATGAATGTTGGCATTCTTGGCTATGGATATTGGGGTAAAAATCTGTTCAGAAATTTTTTTCAGAATAAAAAAGTACAAATAAAAAGTGTATTGGATATTGATAGAAAAAAATTGGAAGAATTAGAAAATACCTATCCAAACATACTACTGACTGATAGTTTAGAGGATTTTTTATCTCAGGTAGATGCGGTTGTTATTGCCACGCCAGTTAGTACGCATTATCAATTAGCTCGCAAATCACTCCAACTTGGAAAGCATATCCTCTTAGAAAAGCCAATGGCTACCTCTTACAAAGAAGCCCAAGAACTTGCACAGTTAGCCAAATACAACAATTTACTCTTGATGATTGACCATACCTTTTTGTACACAGGAGCAGTACAAAAAATGAGGGATTTTATTGATAGGCAAGAACTTGGCAACATCCATTACATAGATTCTACCAGAATAAATTTAGGTCATTTTCAGCCAGATGTAAATGTTCTTTGGGACTTGGCAGCTCACGATATTTCTATTTGTAACTATTTACTCCAAGAAGAACCAATTAGTGTACAAGCCATAGGGATTTCACACACCGAAAACCAAATAGAAAATATTGCTTACCTTACGCTTCATTATGCTTCTCGTAAAATTGCTCATTTCAACTGCTCTTGGAGCTCTCCCGTGAAAGTTCGGCAAATGCTGGTAGGAGGCGATAAAAAAATGATAGTATGGAACGATTTGGAAGCTACCGAGAAAGTCAAGATATACAACACAGGTTATGAAATAAAATCTGAAGAAGATAAAACCAAAATTTTGGTAGATTATAGGGTAGGAGATATTTTTGTACCAAAATTAGCATTGAGGGAAGCCTTAGCTGTTTTGGTAGAAGATTTTGTGGAGGCTATTTTTCAGAAAAGAGAACCTATCTCATCGGCTCGCTTGGGGGTATCTGTTGTCAGAATATTAGAAGCTGCAGAAGTATCAATCAAAAATAAGGGAAAAGAAATTTTTTTAGAGGAAATATGCTAAGCAACATACAAAACGCTCAACAATCTATTACTAATGTAAAACTTGGTAAAAACGTAAAAGTATTTAAGTTTGTTAATCTCTATGATTGTCAAATAGGAGATAACACCAAAATAGGCTCTTTTGTAGAAATTCAGAAGGGGGTTAAAGTGGGTAAAAATTGTAAAATATCTTCTCACACTTTCATTTGTGAAGGCGTAGAAATTGCTGATGAGGTTTTTGTAGGGCATAATGTAAGTTTTGTAAACGATAAATATCCTAAAGCAACTAACGAGAAAGGGGAATTACAAAATGAAAATGATTGGTTCTTGCTCAAAACTTTCGTAGAGGAGGGGGCTTCTATTGGTACAGGAGCTACCATTTTGGGTGGTGTTAGAATTGGCAGAAATGCCATTATCGGAGCTGGAGCAGTAGTTACCAAAGACATTCCAGAGAGGGCAGTGGTGGTAGGCAATCCCGCTAAAGTTATTCGTTACATATAGTTTTTTAGTATGAATATTCCATTTCTTGACTTAAAGAGGCAGTATCAATCTATCAAAACAGACGTTTTGCAAGCCATAGCCAATGTGTTGGAAGATACAGCTTTCTCAGGTGGAAAATACATAGAAGAGTTTGAGCAAAATTATGCGACCTATTGCCAAAGTAGCTACGCAGTAGCTCTCAATAACGGAACATCAGCCTTGCATTTGGCAATGCTTGTATTGGGAATAGGCAAAGGCGATGAAGTAATTATTCCGACTAATACTTTTATTGCGACAGCTTGGGGTGTTTCTTATGTGGGAGCTACACCCGTTTTTATAGATTGTACGGCAGATACTTGGCAGATAGATGTAGCCAAAATTGAGGAAAAAATTACAAAACGTACCAAAGCCATTGTCGCAGTGCATTTGTACGGGCAACCTTGCTTTCTTGATACCATACAAGCAATATGTCAAAGATATAACTTGAGCCTGATAGAAGATGCTGCACAAGCTCACGGAGCTGCTTATAGGGGCGAAAAAATAGGTAATTTTGGTGAATTAGCCTGTTTTAGCTTCTATCCAGGCAAAAACTTAGGAACTTACGGCGAAGGAGGAGCAATTATTACCAATAATCTTAGGTATGCTGAGCGTCTCAAAACTTTGAGATTTCACGGCTCCACCAAACGTTACTATCACGATGAAATAGGCTATAATATGCGTATGGGAGGAATAGAAGCGGCTGTTTTGAGTGTGAAATTAGCTTATTTGGATGCTTGGAACAAGCGAAGAAAAGAAATAGCTCTTTACTACCAAAAAAATATAAACAATCCATTATTACAAATGCAATTTCAGCCAGCTTTTGCCGATTCCGTTTATCATTTATTTGTAATTACAACACCTCAAAGAGATAAAATGATGGACTATTTGCAAAAAAAAGGTATTTTTGCAGGCTTGCATTATCCTGTCCCTTGCCATCTACAAAAAGCCTATGCTCATTTAGGCTACCAGAAAGGAGATTGCCCAAATGCTGAGTATCTTGCCGAGCATTGTCTATCTTTGCCTATGTTTGCCGAACTCCAGCAAGATGAAATAGACTACGTAGTGGAGGTTTTGAACAATTACTAAATTTTAGTAGATTGCTCACAAATAATTTCTAATGAAAAATGAAGCAAAGCTTACTTATATTTCCTTTTGGTGCTAATAGCTTGGAAGCATTAGATTGTATAAATGAAGAGATTTATGAGGTAATCGGTTTTGTAGATGATGACGCCGAAAAAATAGGGAAAAACTATAAAGGCTTTGAGATTTTTGATAGAAGTGCTTTTGATAATTTTTCGGAAGCTAAGGTGTTGGCTTGTATTGGTAGCCCTCAGAATTTCAAAGAAAAAGGGAGGATTATTGATAGCTTATATATTGATAAAGAGCGTTTTATCAATATAATTCACGCAAAGGCAAGTGTTTCAAGATATGCTACACTCGGGACAAACTGCCTCATAATGTCGGGGGTAAGTATTACACATAATGCAAAAGTAGGCAATAATGTAATTATTTTGCCCAATACCACTATACACCACGATACCGAAATAGGTGATAATGTTTGTATAGGGTCTAATGTTGTAGTGGCAGGTTTTACCAAAATTCAGGCAAATTGCTATATTGGCAGTGGCTCAAACCTTATCAATGGGATAGAAATAGAGGGAAATACTTTGATAGGTTTGGGGACAAATGTAATAAAATCTATTGGAAAAAATAAAAAAATGGTTGGTAATCCTGCCAGAGAAATATGAAAGAAATTGATGTATCAGTACTCATTCCTTGTTTCAATGAACAAGAAAACATACCCTATTTGATAGAAACCATTGATGCTTTTACAAAAAATAATGCTCATATTTCTTGGGAATTTGTTTTTATAGATGATGGTTCTAAGGATAATACGTGGGCATTGCTTGAAAAAACTTGTTTGGAGGGCGTTCATCTTCAACTTTTGCAATTAGCTAAAAATTTTGGCTCTCATGCTGCTTTGCGTGCGGGTATTTCGGTGGCTCGTGGCAGGTACACTACTTTTTTATATGCCGACTTACAAGACCCTATTGACTTACTTTTACAGCTTTTTGAGAAAATACAAAAGCATAAAAAAGAAGTAGTTTGGGCTGTACGCAAGCAAAGTCAGGGGATTTTTTCGGCTTTGTATGCTTTTTTGATGCAAAAAATTGTGAATAAAAACTTTCCTAGTACAGGCTTTGATGTAGTAATGTTTAGCCGAAAAGTACAAAAAAACCTTAATAATGCCATAGAAAACGAGAGTTCCTTATTCCTTCAAATACTTGATTTTGGTTTCTCTGATGCGAGCATCACCTATCAAAAGCAGTTTCGGAGATTAGGAAAATCAAAATGGACAATAAAGAAAAAACTTGCTTTATTACTAAATTCAATTTTTGGTTTCTCAATTTTTCCGGTGTATAGCATTGCCCTTATAGGTTTTTTGTTCCTTTTGATGGCTTTTGGGAGCATAGTTTATGCTGTATATACGAAAAATTTTACTACTTGGCTACTCCCAATTGTTTTATTACTTGGATTTGGATTTACGCAAATATCTTTGGCTATGTTGGGTCTGTACCTTTGGCGTTCGGAGCGAAAGTTCGCAAAGCCTGCATTTATTATACAAAATACAATTATCAAAAATGCTAACACGCTGCTATGAAAAATAATATTAAGGAAAGCATTATTCTTATTACAGGAGGTGCGGGCTTTGTAGCCTCTTATATCGTAGAGGAATTGCTCAAATACGAACCTCGCAAAATACTTATCATAGATAACCTATTGCGTGGTAATTTGAGTAATTTGGCTAAATTTCAAGGTCTAAATTTGGAGTTTGTAGAGGGTGATATACGAAATAAAACATTGCTAGAAAATTTGGTAAAACAAACTGACTATGTTTTTCATTTGGCTGCTTTGCGTATCAATGCTTGTGCAAGCAATCCGCAAGAGGCTTTTGAAGTAATGATAGAAGCAACCTTTAATTTGGTAGAACTTTGTAGAAAGTACCAAGTGAAAAAAATAATTTATGCCTCATCGGCTTCGGTGTATGGTTTGGCAGATGTTTTCCCTACTCCAGAAACAGCCCACCCTTATGATAACCAAACATTTTACGGAGGGGCAAAATTATGGGGCGAGCAACTGCTAAGAAATTATTTTTTTATGTATAACTTGCCCTACGTAGCTTTGCGTTATTTTAATGTGTATGGGATAGGTATGGATACAGAAGGAAAGTACACAGAAGTAATGATTAAATGGTTAGCTTGTATAAAAAATGAAACAGAACCGCTTATTTTTGGAGATGGCTCTGCAACAATGGACTTTGTATATGTCAGTGACGTGGCTAAAGCTAGTGTGGCTGCATTGCTGACAGATGTAAATAATGAGGTATTTAATATTGGTAGCCAGAGAGAGACAAGTTTAAAGGAACTCTTGAGTTATCTATTAGCCATCAATAAGAGTACGTTAGTACCCAAATTTATGCCAGAGAATAGCATTAACCCCGTGAGCCGCAGACTTGCTGATATAAGTAAAGCCCGCCAAATGCTGCACTTTGAGCCAAGTATTTCTTTGGAAAAGGGTTTAGAGCTACTTTCTGAATGGTATATTGCTAATAATCAATAATTTATTAGAACAAACGCCTTCCTTCTTTCCATAAAATACTTGGAAGCATCTGCCCTTGCCAATACAAGATTTCACGATAATCTTCACAAGCAAAGGCTATCATATCAGCCCAAAAACCTGTTTCCAAACGCCCTCTATCTGGTAACGCAAGAGCTTGAGCTGCTCTGAATGTAATTGCTGCCAAAGTTTCGGCAGTAGTTAATTTTTCTTGAGCTGCCAAAACGGAGGCTTGTAAAAGCAAATTTCCCATTGGGGCAGAGCCTGGATTATAGTCTGTGGAGATAGCTACACAAGCACCCGCGTCTAAAAGTTGGCGAGCAGGAGCGAAAGGCATTCCTAAACCTAAAGAAGCTCCAGGTAGCACAACAGCAACAGTGGAGCTATTAGCCAAAAGATTGATTTCTTCTGCTGTACTGGCTTCTAAGTGGTCGGCACTGAGAGCCTGAAGTTCTACAGCTAAACGGCTTCCGCCCACGCTAAATTGGTCTGCATGGATACAAATTTCAAATCCTTGATTTTTAGCATTTTCTAAGTATTTGCGAGCAATATCCATAGGGAAGGCACTCGGCTCTACAAAAATGTCTACTCTCTTGCTGAGTTTTTTTTCTGATAAAACGGGCAATAACTCTTCGGTTAAGTGAGCTAAATAAAACTCTTTTTCTGAAAATTCTGGGGGTAGCGTATGGGCTGCCAAACAAGTAGGTATAATAGTCATAGGACTTTCAGAACTTATTTGCTTGATAACTTCCAATATTTTGATTTCTTCCGCTACTGAAAGCCCATAACCACTTTTCACCTCTATGGTACTTACCCCATTTTTAAGCATTTTATCAAGAATATTTTGCGTATTTTGGTATAGTTGTTCAAAGGTGGCTTCACGCGTCTTGCGAACGGTATCCAAAATTCCTCCTCCTGCCTTAGCTATATCAAGATATGTTTTGCCTGCAATGCGAAGAGCGTAATCTTTAGCTCTATTTCCTCCAAAGCAAATATGTGTGTGGCAATCTATGAAACTTGGCATAAGTACCCAGTTTCCTGAAACAATTTCCTCTATCGGAATGTGACTTTTGTGAGCTTTTGGGGCTAATGTTTCAAATGCTCCTATCTCTACAATTTTTCCGTTTTTTACCCAGATACCTGCATCTTCTATAATCTCTAAATCTTCATCAGCTAAAACGCCTTTAGATGCCAAATGACGCAGGCTAAGCATTTGTTTGAATTTTCCTATCAGTTTTTCCATAAATTTTAGGATTCAAAAAGTTCTAATAAGGCTTTTAGTTTGTTTTGTTTGCTTAATTCTTTTTGTAGAATATGTGCTGTAGCTTGTCTTTCTTTACAACTAAAATCGGGGCAACGCTGGCAAGTAACTCCTACTTTTTTTGTTTCTATGTGTTGGTCTTCACGCAAAAAATGGATAGTTTTAAGGGCTTGCTCATTTATTTTTATACCGATTGCTAAACTGCTCAGTGCAGGCGTAGGGGCGAGCGAGCGAGCCATTGCAAGCACAAAATATTTATTATTGGAGTCGTAATATTCTGAAATTTGGGCTTTGCAGGTACTTAGTATATTTTGGTTATTAAGAAGATTTTGCAACTCTTTAAGTAAACTGATAGATACCCACTTATTGCAGTAGTTCTCGCCCAAAGCAGAGGCGTGTGGGTTATGCAAACCCGAAAAATGCATTTCTTTGGTAAGGTTTACCTGACCATCGTGGTTATCAAAACGAAGAAAAAATATCTCGTTTAAACCGAAACGTTTAGGTAGTAAATTGCTAAATCTGTTGAAAAGTGTTTCAGGGGTAACTACATATTTATCAATGAGTTTCATCAGAAAAAGTGTTTCCATTGATGTTTTAGCAAAAAAATCATCTAAATCTTTTCCAAGTATGTTTTGAGGTAGTAAAAGAGCATCAGCGAAGTAAGAGGCTTTAAAGTTGTTTAGGACTTCCTCAAAAGAGTTTACTTGTACCCAAGAAAAAGTAAGTGGTCTTTTTTTGATTTTCAGGTAAGCAAAACCTATCTCTCTACTTAATACAAATCTTTTTTGGCTGATACTCAGCTCTTTGTTAAGAAGTAATAGATTTTTCTTTTTGAGTACCGAGCGAAGCTCTCTTAAATTTCCTTCAAAATTAGTTTCTGTTACCTCTATTTTAAACTCTTCTTTGAGTAATTTCTTTAGAAAATCTACGTCTAAAAAGTCATCAGGGCTTTTCTCTTGCTCTTCTCTAAGTTTTTCGGCGGCAAGTTCTATATCTTCAAAATAATTATCATACATTTCTTGGTAAGAACGCAGTACGGCAAAGTAAAACTCCTCCAAAGGCAGGTTGTAATTTCTGGCAATTTCTACCAATGTACTGATAAAAGCACTGACTTTATCAGGGGCATTGGCAAGTATTTCCAAAAATTGGGCAGGCTCAATACCAAAAATCTCAAGAGGAAACTCTGTCCAGAAATTAGAGGCTAATAGCTTGCTAACGGGGGCAAGTTTTTTGTGTAGTTTCAACGAAACCAGCCAATCATAACTTACTTCTAAACTTTCTGCAAGCAAATAGATTTTATCAGTTTGGGGATATTTCTTCCCTTTTTCAATTTCATTAAGATACGAAACAGAAATGCCTGTTTTTTGGGCTAATTCTGATAAAGAAATCCCTTTTTCTTGCCTGATTTGCTTGAGTTTCAGCCCGAAAGTAAGTCGTATATTTTCTTTTGCTAACAAAATTTAAAAAAATTAGTAGGTTTTGGTCATATCCGAAGGAATAGCCAAGATAAAATTAGCTTTTTCAAGATTTTCCTTAGAGATTTCGGAAATATTATCTTGTTCCACTGTGCTGATAGTCAATATTTTAAGAGAAGGATTTTGGTTTTTGAGATACCAAACAATTCCTTCAAAATTATCAGAATGATAAGAGCCGTTAAAATGAATAAAAATTTTTCCTTTTTGCCAATTTTTGAGGATAAAATGAGCCATTGTAGCATCTTTGATGGCTTGAGCTTGAGCAAAATATACGGCTTTACCTGCTCCGCCCCCCATTTGTCCGTGTGCTGCCATTTTAGTCATTTCTGCATAACCTGGCAAATTAGCATCAAAAGCAATAGGTAAAGGAGCAATGAATTTTTTTGCTTCAGCATCTAATTTATCAAGCCCTTGCAAACCTTCTTTGGAAACAATACTTGCATAACGGCGAGGAACATTGGTAGCCACAAAAGGCACTTTTTGTTTGATAGCCAACTCTACCAAGCCTCTGTAATCAGTGCGATAATTATCCCAGATTTTAGCTTCTTTGGTAAAAGAAGTTTCTTTTATCCAACCTTTTTGATACTCATCAAAAACCAATTGATTATCAGCTTCAAACATTTCGGCTCCCATCAGTAGTTTATCAGATTTTTTGGTAGCCAAATCTTTACTTAGTTGGAGTTGTAGCCAATGAGCTATTGGATTGTTGTGTAGTTCGCCAAAAAGAACGATATCGGCATTTTGAGCTTCGGTCAGCAATGTTTCATAACTTGTTTTTTTCCCTTTTTGGTCAAAAAGTTGGTAAGCGGGTTTATCGTTGAAGGCAGACATACACAAGGCGAAAAGGCTAAGAACAATAAGATATTTTTTATTCATACGCGTACAAAAATTAGGAATTACTGTTCCAAAGATAGAAAAAGTTTGGGACTTTTCGGTTTTTACTGAGAATTTTGTTAGGCTTCTTGGTAGTTTTTTATGCTAATAAAGTTTTATATTTGCCTCCTAAAAAAATACTATGTCTTTTCGTAAAGAAATTCGCTTGTTTGATGCGGTTATGTTGGTAGCTGGCACGATGATTGGCTCTGGCATTTTTATCGTCAGTGCTGATATTGCTCAAAAAACACAATCTGTTGGGGCTTTGCTTTTGGTCTGGCTGCTTACAGGGCTTATCACAATGGCTGGAGCTTTAAGCTACGGAGAACTTGCCGCTATGATGCCTCAGGCGGGTGGGCAATATGTTTTTTTAAGAAAAACATATAGTAAGTTGGTGGCTTTTTTATATGGTTGGACGCTTCTGGGAGTTATCCAAACGGGGACAATCGCTGCGGTAGCGGTAGCTTTTGCCAATTTTACAAGTGAGTTATTTCCTATTTTTAGCAAAAAGAATATTCTTTTAGAAATAGGTTCTTTCAAAATTGCGGCTAATCAGTTGTTGGCAATTGCCGAAATATTTTTGCTAACTTTTATCAATAGCCGAGGTGTAAGATATGGGATGCTTATTCAGAATCTTTTTGGAAGTACAAAAATTATCGCTCTTGTATTGCTTTTAATTATTATTTTTATTTTTGGCAGAAATGCTGAAGCGATAAGCAATAATTTTACTATGTACTGGGCTTTGCCTGCCAACTTTTCTTGGATGGATATGATGCCCTTGATGGCAGTGGCTATGGTTGGCTCGCTTTTTTCTAGTGATGCTTGGAACAATATTAGCTTTGCAGGCGATGAAATCATTAAGCCCGAAAAAACAATTCCGCGTAGTTTGGCTATTGGGACGGGTTTGGTTACGCTCATTTATTTGCTCACCAATTTAGGGTATTTACTAACTTTACCTTTGCCCGAAATTCAGAATGCTGAATTGGTAGCCACCAAAGTTACGTTTAGTGTTTTAGGTAAAACGGGTTTGATGTTGGTGGCTATGTTGATAATGGTTTCTACATTCAGTTCGGATAACGGAACTATTTTTTCAGGAGCGAGGGTATATTATGCAATGGCTCAAGATGGCGTTTTTTTCAAGGCTTTAGGCAAGCTTAATAGTAAAGGCGTTCCTCAAAATGCTCTTACTATTCAGGCGGTTTGGGCTTCAATGCTTTGTTTATCAGGGGCTTATGGAGATTTGCTTAATTATGTGATGTTTGCGGTGATGCTTTTTTATTTTCTTACAATTTTGGCGATATTTATTTTAAGAAAAAAAGAACCTCATACACCTCGCCCTTACAAAGCTTTTGGGTATCCGTTTTTACCTGCTTTGTACTTAGTTTTAGTAGCTGCCATTAGCATTATTTGGCTTGTTGAGATAGATTATACCCGTTATGGCTTTTTAATAATTTTGTCAGGTTTGCCCGTATATGCGTTGATGCAAAGAAAAACTTTGTGAGATTGGTAAGTGTTAAGAGATTTTAAAATCTCTTAACTTTTTTGTCATCAAAAAACTTTAGCTTTGTTTGTGAGTTTAGTTTTAAAATAAAATTTTAATGATAAAAGTAACTTTTTTGGGAACGGGAACTTCACAAGGAGTGCCTATTATTGCTTGTGATTGTGAGGTTTGTTGTTCGGAAAATACGAAAGACAAAAGGCTACGTTCTTCAGTACTTGTAGAAAGTTCTGAGGTTACTTTTGTGATAGACACAGGTCCTGATTTCCGCCAACAGATGCTAAGAGAAGGTATAAAAAAATTAGATGCGGTCGTTTTCACACACGAACACAAAGATCATACTTCAGGATTAGATGACATCAGGGCGTTTAATTACAAACAAAACAAAGATATGCCTTTGTATGCCACTAAAAAAGTTTTGGAACAAATAAAAACTGAATTTGCTTATATATTTTCCGAAAAACGCTACCCAGGTATCCCACAAGTAGAACTCTTTGAAATTAACAAAGAAAAACACTTTGAGATACAAGGTTTGTTGGTAATGCCCATAGAGGTTTTTCATTACAATTTACCTGTTTTGGGCTTTCGTATAGGTGATTTTACATATATAACAGACGCAAATTATATAGCTTCCGAAGAAATGGCAAAGATATATGGTTCTAAAGTTCTTGTAATCAATGCTTTACAAAAAACAGAACATGTTTCTCATTTTACCTTAGACCAAGCCATAGACGTCGCCAAACGTATTGGGGCAGAAAAAACTTATTTCACACACATCAGCCATAAAATGGGTTTACATGATGAGGTGAGCCAAGAATTACCCGAAAATATGTACTTTGCCTATGATGGTCTGCAAATAGAAATACTCGCTTAGTGTTTGTAAAATCCTTTTTTTGCTGCCCAAAATGTGCCAAAAGGTAATAGTGAAACCAAAAAAGCTGTAAGAACTTTTACAAAACTCCATTTTAGCTCTATCCAAACTTTTAGCAAAAGTAGGCAATACAATACAAATAAAATTCCGTGAGCTGAGCCTACTACGTAATTGGGTTGTGGGATTTTGAGCAAATATTTTATGGGCATCGTGATGGCAAAAAGTAAATAAGAAACTCCCTCTATATGGGCTACTTTCTCAAAAAAAGGCAATGTTTTCATTTTAAGGCTGTGTTTGGTATCTCAGAAGCACAAAAATATACATAGTTTTTAAGAAAAAAGATTTTTATTTGTTTTTTTCATATAGATAGCTAAATCTTTTTCTGTACCCTTTTGACTATTCTCTAAGTGTTTAATGATTCTTTGCTTTTCTATTTCAGATTTATTCTGACTTAGCTTTTGCTGACCTTGTAAGTCCGTAATTTCTAACTCAAAGGCTACAATTTCTTTTATCAATTCTTTTTTAAAACGCTCAGCTAATTTGTCCCAATGTTTTTGGTATGCTTGTTCATAGAAATGAATCATTTTTTCTAAAATGAATAGTTTATCTTTATCATCATTGAATATTTTAGCTTTTCCGTAGGCGTGTACGGCTATGTAATTCCAAGTGGGAACGCTCTCAAATTTATCGTAATGAGCAGGGGAAATGTAAGAATGTGGCTCAGCAAAAATAACCAAAGAGGTATATTCTTCTATATATTGGGCTTGTTCGTTGGCAAGTGCTAAGTGGGAACTGAGCAATAATTTATCAGGTGTTTGTTCTATAACAAATGGTAGTTGGGTAGCAATAGGAATATCGTTTTTGCTGGTTATCATGGTAGCAAAGCTATAATTTTTCATAAAATCAATTTTGTCTTGCTCTTTATCAAATCTAAACATTGAAGGCGTGTACATATCTTGCGGGCTTATTGGACAGGTGTAAAGCAAAGCAAAACCTTAGGTAAAGTCAAACATTTTTCTACTTTTTTCTGTTTTTTTTGCTGTTTTTCTTTTATTTTTGAATAAATAAGAAATATTTTATGAAAAAAGATATAGATTTCCCCTTGGTAGAAGGCGTACAGGTGGCAATGGTGAGGCAAAAAAATGAATGGCAAGAGTACGAATGGTATGCTTATCTACTCAATACTAAAGAAATAGATTTGTATAATGTAATCATTGCTTGTAGTGGCTATGGCGAAATCGCAGGTGAGAGCAGAAAAACCTCTACAATGCGTTATCTTTTCGAGAAAATTCCTGCTTTAGGAAACCAACTCATTGAGCCTATAGCTCCTGAATTACTTAGTTTTTGCAGCGAATATTGGGTAAGTTATTACATCAATGAGGCTATTTTTGATAAAAGGTTTATCTTTGCACCCGAAATGCTCCAAGAGCAAAACTTTGTTTATATCAAACAGCTTGACTTGGAGGGAATATTGCAATGAGAAGTATGAATAAAGTGCTACTGATGATTTTAGATGGTTGGGGAATAGCCACTAAACCCGAAATATCGGCGATAGATAAAGCCAAAACACCCTTTTGGGATAGCTTACTAAAAAACTACCCACATAGCCATTTGCAAGCCTCTGGTTTGGCGGTGGGCTTGCCTGAAGGGCAAATGGGAAACTCTGAGGTGGGGCATACAAATATCGGGGCGGGCAGAGTCGTGTATCAGGATTTAGTTCGCATCAACCAAGCCTTTGAAACTAAGGAAATATTTACTAATCAGATTCTCAAAGAGGCTTTTGCCTATGCCAAAGCAAACCATAAGAAAGTTCATTTAATAGGCTTGGTTTCTGATGGAGGTGTTCATTCGCATATCAATCATCTCAAAGGTTTGTGTGATTTTGCTGATAATGAGCAATTTGATGATTTTAAAGCGAGCTCTTACCAACAATATCAAGGCGAAAAATT
>JANRLU010000135.1:0-1929 GCA_033762275.1 Thermonemataceae bacterium
AGGACGCGATTTGGCAAAGCGAGATGAGTCTCAAGAGGGCAAGCGGGGAACAACGACATGAAGTGCTTTGTTCCCGACATGTCTATTTTGGGCTTCATAACCTTGATCTTATCAACTCTCACGCTGGTTTTAGAAGAGCTCTATTCAAATGGTCTGCTAAAAAATTGCATTCAATTTGAAGACTTTTTTTGCAGAACTTAAATTTCGATTCCGAGTAAATCCTTTTGACAACAAATGTTTCAGCTCAAATGTTAAGTTTTTGTTTAAGTTGACGCCATTGGGTAGCCAATTGGGGTTTAACTTTTCTGTGGTTCGTGTGGTAGTTGGGGTCAATCCTTATTCGCCGTTGCTGGTAATGAAGCATCTTCAGATTTAGCTTTTGCTTGCACAAGTAAACTTACAACTTGTTTTCTAATCAAACATGGTTCAGCTTGAAAGCTTTCTGTGGCTTGAGACAAAGGTAATCTTTTTACAAATTTGATAGCAGACACATCATTCTGATATATTCTTTCAAGAAGAAGTTGGACTTGATCCACTTTTGCATTCAGGATAGCATGCTGAAGAAAACCAGCAGCGTGAGCAAGTGTAAGAGAAGACATTGTTTTATTTATTAGATCCATTTTAAAATTTGGAAAATTCATATAAAAATTATCAAGTAAATCAAATCTTTTTTTCATCAAAATATACCTAAACAATTGGTTTAGCTCTGATTGACCTGGGGTATAGTATTGAAAGAGGCAGTTTAAAATACTTAGTTGGGCATTTCTAAGACTCTTTGAATGCGATCCTGGGATCGAACTTAAGATAATTCGAAATACTTGTTCCAATGGAAGCAGTCTATTTTTAACAATTATTTTTGCAGCAGCAATTTCTTCATCTCTCAAAAGATTATGAAAGTGGACTATCAGGTTATTTGGTAACGATTTCTGAGGAAATTGCGCCTTCCAGTGAACAAGTAAGTTTTCAAGTTCGCCTACCTTTTGACAAGTTAAAACAACTTCAATAGATCTAACTAGAGAAATACTTTGGGATTTTTTAGTAGAATTAGAATGTTTGATACGATGCCCTTTAGAAGTTTTTTTAGAAAAGGACTGCGAATGGTTACTGGTATTTTTCTTAAAAAAACTACAGCAAAAGCAATTTAAAATTGCTGAAATTATTCTGCGAAAGAGATTTTGATTTTCTTTTTTTCTTTCATGGACAAAACCCACAGCATTTATTATAGGCCTTCCTATAACTTTTAAACTCATGCCTACCTCTTTTAGGTGTTTTCTGTCTTTACCAAGCTTTAGGCAAACAAGATGCTAAAAATTTTAATAATTGAACAGTAAATTTTCAGACAACGGCGTAAACATGCAGACGACTCCTAAAAAAACCCAAATCCACAGAGTAATAAGGGCAAAGTCATGGTATAGCTTAGTAAAGTGAAAAAGGAAATAAAGGGATAAAAAAACCCTGATAAGTTAAACCTATCAGGGTTGGTAAAAAAACTTGGCGGCGACCTACTCTTCCATACTCTTGTGTATAGTACCATCGGCGATGAAGGGCTTGACTTCTGAGTTCGGGATGGGTTCAGGTATTTCCCCTTCTCTATTGCCACCAAGAAAAGTTGTATAGTGTTTTTCACTAATATAAAAAAGCGCTCGAGGAGTTTTCTACTCCATCTTTTTAGATTGGCGATTCTCACAGAATTAAAAAAAAAGTGATCAAGCCATTGGACCGATTAGTATTGGTTAGCTCAACACATTACTGTGCTTACACACCCAACCTATCTACCCTGTCATCTTCAGGGGGTCTCATGGGGATACCTTATCTTGAAGGAGGCTTGGCGTTTAGATGCTTTCAACGCTTATCCTTTCCGAACATAGCTACCCGGCTATGCACTTGGCAGTACAACCGGCACACCATTGGTTCGTCCACTTCGGTCCT
>JANRLU010000136.1:0-19578 GCA_033762275.1 Thermonemataceae bacterium
ATTGGACGCAGACAGGGAACTAACCAAATATGGACGGCAAAGTACATCAATTCGGTAGTAAATAATGCAGGTATTTTGACACAAATGGGATTAAGTCAAAATTTTTTACGAGAAAATTTAAGCACAAACATAAATATACAAAGCGTGAATGCAGGAATTACACATTTTTTACAACTAAGAAACGGGACGACACAAACAATAAATTGGGAAGCCCTCATAAAATTATACAGAACTATTTTACCTTAAAGTAATGGACGAATTAAAAATATTAGTGGAGTTTATTGTGGCGGTAGTATCTGCCTATTTCCTAATGAAAATTGAAAACGTAAAGCAAGGAAAAGACGTTGCAAGTTTAGGTATTCGTGTAACCAAATTGGAAGATAAAACCGAAAAACACGAAAAGGACGTAAGGGAGGATTTACAGGAAATTAAAGAAATGGTGCACCAAATACAACTCAAATTAGTAGAACTTAATAGACGTTAAAAATGAAAAAAATACTTGATAAACTTATATTCCTATGGAACAGCCAAACACCAAAATTATTTGTGTGGTTGCAGAAGATACTATTGGCGATGTCTTTTACATCTGCATACGCTTATACACAAATAGAAAAATTGCCAAAGTGGTCTTGGTTAGACGAAGCTCTACAAATAGGCGTAATCGCTGGCGTAGTCGGTACGTTCCTCGCTCAATTTACCACAACACAAGGACTCAAGGACGATACGGAGAACAAGATACAAGCCAACAACGAAGCAAACCCTATCAACAACACAAATCATTTGTAAGAGATGCTTAATTTTATACCAAAAGACCTCGTTTTAGCCCTTGCTTTCGTATTTTTCGGAGCAAGTATAGGCTACATAGTAAAGGAAAGATTTTTCACAAATGCTTGTCCCGCTTGCATTTGCCCCGAATGTCCCCCGCAAAATGTAACGAATTTAGTAATTAACAACGAAAAAATCAAAGCTAAAAACGGTGGAGCAATAGACCTTACCAATTTGCTCAAGGATAACAACATTATCCAGAAAAGTGATAGCACAGGCAAAAAAGATACTTTGAAGCCTAAGAAAAAAGGATTTTTTAAACGAATTTTTAGATGAAGCCAATAATTGAAAAAACCAATACATTTCTCCCTGAAATACCAAGAAGAAATGCTCTACTCTATAACCTCCTTGCGACAATAGGTTATTGGGATATAAAAAGATTTCAAAAAAATAATAATTTGTTGCCAGACGGTATTTTTGGGTCTAAATCTTGGAATATGTTGTACTCAAAATTGCTAAAAGTGCAACCTATCAATTTTGAGGGCTATTACTACAAAGTAGAGCAAAACAAAAAACAAATCGTTTGGCATCATTCGGCTGGTTCTGATAACGCTGAAAATATGTTTGAGTGGTGGAAAAGAGATAACGTAAATCACGTGGCTACTTGTATTGGTATAGAAAAATCAGGTAGAGTAGTTAAGGGCTTTGATGAAGGATATTGGGCACATCATATTGGTATGAGTAATGCTTACAACTTAATCAGAAACCAAGAAAGCATAGCAGTAGAGCTAACTAATTGGGGAAATCTTAGGGATTTTTCAACGTGGGCAGGCAATAAAATTGATGAAAAAAATGCAATAGAACTTAACTACAAAGGTTCTAAATTTTATGAGGCTTATACAGATGCACAAATAAAAGCCCTTGAGTTATGGACACTATTAGTAGCCCTACGCTTTGATATTCCGCTTACTTATTCCGAAAAAGATATGTGGGAAGTTTCAAGCAATGCGATACAAGGGAAAGCTGGTATTTATACTCATAATAGTTTTATCTCTTGGAAAACAGACGTTTCCCCGCAGCCAAAACTTATTAAAATGGCAAAAAATTTAGTTGATTTTGAAAAATCATAAAAAAATTGACCAAGATTTTTTTTATTAAAAGATTTTTTCTAAATTTGTTTCGTTATTAGAAGTAGATACCAAGTGTAGACGGGCTACACACCATATAAATAATAAAAACAAAAAAAGCCTCCACAATTTAGTGGAGGCTTTGTTTGTTTTTGTGAGATTTTTTATAGATTTGTAGAAAAAATAAAATTATATGGAAAATTTAAAAATGATAAATGTAGGAGATGTTCTCAAAGCTGGCGGCATTGAGGCTTATGCAAAAAAGCATAAACTAAAAAATACAGATAGCAGTATATCTGGAAAAATCAGATTTACCCAAAAGGAGTGGAAAGAGGCTTTGAAAATTTTAAAGGAAGATTAGATGTTGCTTTATGATACAAATATTTTGCTTTATATGGTTAGAGATAACACAAAAAACAAAGTTCAAAATATTGTTAATCCTTTTGACCAAGTTAGCCATATTTGTGAAGTAAGCATTGGAGAACTTTACTCTTTGTCCTATCAATTAGCTTGGGGTAGTGTGAAAACAAAAAAGATGAAAGATATTTTAGGTATTTTAAATATTTTATCTATCAATGATGTATTAGTTAAGCAAGTTTATGCAGAAATAGATGCTTATAGCAAGAACAAACACCCTAATTTAGCGAAAAATAGTTCGTCTATAAAAATGGGTAAGAATGATATATGGATTGCTGCGGTCGCTTCTTTGCTTAATCTTACTTTGGTTACTACTGATAATGATTTTGACCATCTAAGCGGAGTTTTTTTAGATGTAAAAAAAATACCAACGAAATATTTTGCAAGCTAAATTCTTGGTGCATTTCTCAAAATCTCCTCGTTTTCAAAAAGCCCTAAAGATTTGAGATATTTATCAGTTTGTTCTAAACTGCTATGCCTGCATTGCTCTTTGATAAATTTTATGCCACAACCATTTTTGTAGTACTCCACGACTCTCGTGTGTTTGAGGCAATAAAGCGTGTATTCTTTTGGTAAATACTTGCTTTTTACGACTTCTGAAAACAAAATACTATACTTGTTTCTTGAGTATTTTAAAGGCGTTTTATCTGAAAATAATTGACTTTCAGGATTTCTTTCTAAAAATCTTGCTTCAGTAAGTGCTTCTTTAAGTGGTTCTGGAAGCATTACGTATTCTGTTTTCTTATTTTTGCTTTGATTGCCATAAATTACTATTTTCTGATTTTTTATATCAACTTGTGAGGTTTTCAGACGTCTTAGCTCAATAGGGCGAATGAACGTGTAAAATACAAATAGGCAGAAAATATAGGTTTCTGTATCTATTTGTTTTATTTCGTCAATGATTATTTTTAGATGTTCTTTTGTGATAACAACGCTTCGGGTTTGTTCTTCTTTGAGTTTTTTAATATTTTGAGCGGGATTTTCGGAGATGATTTCCCTATTTACCAAAACATTAAAAATTGTTTTTAGAAATGTAAGGTAATTATTATGACTAATCGCTTTATTTTTTGAGCTTATCATATCCAGAAAAGACTGTATATGTATCTTTTTAATTTCAGAACTTTTGAGTTTATCTAAGTTGTTATTTTTGAGATAAGTATAAAAAGTTTTGAAATAACTTTTATCTCTATGTGAGCTTGTTGCTTTGTTGGTTTTTTTGCGAAATTCAGCTACATAATTACAGGCTTCAATAATTGTATAATCTGTATGTTTTTTTTCTTCTGCAACTTCCTTGCGTACCCTAAAACCAGCGATAAGAACCTCGTTAATGCTTTTTATTTTTTCGGCTACCCACTTTTTAGCATTTACTTTTTTGGCACTTCCCTACGAACCCTTACAAGTTCGTTGTCTATTTCCGCTCCAGACGTAAAAAAGAACATAAGGACGTTTTCCCTCAACAAGCCTGGCGAGCTTGTAAGGGTAGCCTAATTTGTTGTCTTCGTTTCCTTCGTTGGAAAGTTTCATATTTTCGGGGAGAATATCCCTTTTTACTGACGCATAACTGACGAGTATCATAAAAAAGCCCTTAATTTGTGAAATTAAAGGCTTTTAGTGGAGACGGAGAGATTCGAACTCTCGTCCAGAGAAGGTTTTTTGGAGCCTTCTACACGCTTAGTTTTGTTTGTTGTAGGAGCTAAAAAAGGTACAAAACCAACCTTATCTTAGCTCTTAGCTGTTTTATCTCGCAAAGTAGCCACAGCTTCCACTTTGCCAACTCTGTGAAGATGACACGCTATTTGCCTACAAGACAGAGTAAGTTGCGGGCAGCGTGCAAGCTCTTAGTCCTCCGGACTAAGCAGCAAGGGCGTAGTTAGATTCGCCAGTTATTGTTTCGGAAGAAATTTTGACAAGAATACTCCCATTTCTTGGCGTGCTTATACTGCAAAAGAACTCAGCCTGTCAAGACCGGTCGTCCCCTTTTAGAACTCACCTGCAAATATAGTGCAAATCTTTTTGATTATCTTAATTTTCTTCCTTATTTTCTATCACGGCTCTGTAATAAGTTTTTGTCTTCTGCTCTAAAACCTTTGTAAATGAAGAACTTATTTCCTCCAAAGTATTTTTATCATAATATAAAATCGTGAGAATTTGCAAAGATTTTTGCTCTGTAATCTCAAATTCATCTTCTAAAAACTCATAAATCTTTTTTATTTTTTGTATCTGATAGTCGGTACAAATAGAAAAAGAAACTGCAGAACTTTGCATTAGATGAATTTTGCAGTTGAGTTGTGTAAAAGTATGCAATATTTTACTTAAATTTTCCTCAGTGATAAAAGCTAAATCTTTCACCCCAAAGGTAAGCAGTATCTGGTTTGGCTTAAAAATTATTGTAGGAACTTTCTTTTCACTGGGAGTATTGGTGATGCGTGTGCCTGATTTGTCAGGTTCTAAAAAAGAACGTACTAAAAGAGGAATATTTTTATTAGCAATCGGTTTGATGGTTTTAGGGTGAATGACATTCGCTCCATAAAACGTCATTTCGGCAGCTTCGGTATAAGAAAGTGTTTCATAAAGTTGCGTATTTGATACTTTTTTAGGGTCTGCGTTGAGAACACCAGGCACATCTTTCCAAATCGTGAGTGACTCTGCCTCTAAACAATACGCAAAAATGGAAGCCGTATAATCCGAGCCTTCTCGCCCCAAAGTAGTGGTTTTATTTCCCAAAGTGCCTCCAAGAAAGCCTTGTGTAACAATAATCTTTTCCTGTAAAATAAATTCTAACTCTCTTTTTACAAGATTTTCTGTCCAAGGTAAATCAACTTTACCTTCTCTCCAAGTGGTATCGGTTTTAATGAAGTTTTTTGCATCAATCCATTCGTTGGCTACATTATTTTCCTTGAGATAATGACTGAGGATATGCGAGGAAATCAACTCTCCGAAACTTACAATTTGGTCATAGCTTTCATCATAATAGCTTTGTCGAGTCTTATTGAGCAAATTATCTTGTAGCTGTAAAAACAAATACTCTATGGTTGTAAAAGCAATATGCCCTTCCGAAAAGAGTTGCTCTGCTATTTGCCAATGGTATTTTTTGATATTTTCGAGTTCTGTTTGCCAATCAGCATTTTCAAAATAGGCGTTTAAAAGTTTTTCTAAGGCATTAGTGGTTTTCCCCATAGCCGAAACAACTACCAAAATCTGATTGGTACTACCAAAATTTTGAATTATTTTTACGACATTTTTTACCGCTGAAGCATCTTTTACAGATGCCCCACCAAATTTAAAAACACGAATCATATAAGTAATCTTAGCTAGTTTATTTATTATTTTAGTCTATTTTTCCATTTAGAAGGTCTGGTACTTTGTAGTTCTTGTACTACTAATTTTTTTGGTTGGCTCATTAGTAGGCTCACAATAGCAGCTCCTATTTTTGCCGTTTCTTCATTTTTTGTTTTTTGCAAAACCTCTGGGCTAAAGTATTTCTTTACAAAATTGGTATCAAAACCACCTGATACAAAAGCCTCGTGGTTGAGTACAAACTTGCAAAAACCCAAAGTGGTTTCTATGCCTGTGATTTGATACTCATCAATAGCTCTTTTCATTCTTTCAATAGCTTCTTCTCTATTTTTGCCTGTAGCAATAAGTTTAGCAATCATTGGGTCGTAGTAGATAGGGATTTCCATACCTTGCTCAAAGCCGTCATCTACGCGTATACCTGCTCCTTGTGGGCGATTATAGGTCTGTAGTGTTCCAATATCTGGTAAAAAATTATTGCTGGGGTCTTCTGCATATACACGAACTTCTATGGCGTGCCCAAGTATAGATAAATCATTTTGTTGGAAACTGAGGTGCTCCCCTTGAGCAATTTTTATTTGTTCTTTTACCAAATCTATGCCTGTAATTTGTTCTGTAACGGGGTGTTCTACCTGCAAACGTGTATTCATCTCCAGAAAATAAAAATTAAGTTTTTCGTCCATCACAAACTCTACTGTTCCTGCATTGTAATAGCCACAAGACTTTGCCACCTTGATAGCAGCTTCGCCAATAGCTTGACGTACGGCGGGCGTGAGTACGGGAGAAGGGGCTTCTTCTATCACTTTTTGATGTCTTCTTTGTATAGAGCACTCTCTTTCAAAAAGATAGACTATGTTTCCGTGTTGGTCGCCGAGTATTTGTACTTCTATGTGCTTGGGAGAGCTAACATATTTTTCTACAAAAACAGCTCCATCACCAAAAGCAGAAATAGCTTCGCTTACTGCTCTTTCCATTTGTTCTTCAAACTCTTCTTCGTTCTCTACGATTCGCATACCTTTTCCGCCACCGCCTGCCGAAGCCTTGATAAGTACAGGATAGCCAATTTGAGTAGCAATTTTTTTTGCCTCTTGTACATCTGTAATAGCTCCTTCGGTGCCTGGAACCATTGGTACATCAAATGCTTTGGCGGCTGCTTTGGCAGCGAGTTTGCTCCCCATTACCTCTATAGCTTTTATCGGAGGACCGATGAAAATAATTCCTGCTTGCTCTACCTTCTTAGCAAATTCTGCATTTTCGGAGAGAAAACCATAGCCTGGGTGAATGGCATCAACTTCTAATTCTTTGGCTACTTCTATAATTTTATCTCCTCTAAGATAAGATTGACTACTAAGAGCTTCGCCAATGCAAACCGCTTCATCAGCATATTGTACATGTAAGGCTTTGCGGTCGGCGGTGCTATATACAGCTACCGTTTTTATACCCATTTCTTTTGCCGAACGCATCACTCGGAGAGCAATTTCTCCACGATTCGCAACTAAAATTTTTTGAATTTTTTTCACGTTGTTTATTTTTAGTGATGATTTATTTATCCGTGTACTTGCAACTTTGCAAAACTTAATAATAAAATTTTTTCGCCTGATTCTTCAAAATTTATGCGGGCTTTTCTGTCTTTATCTTCTCCTTGTACTTCTAAGACCAGACCAAATCCGAATTTGAGATGCTCAACTTTCATTCCTGCTGCCAGATAGGTGGTATCACTTGGTTTGAAATTTGGAGAAGGTTTGTAGCTCATTTTTTTCTGTGTAGTTTGTGTATTTATCAAACTTTTAGCCAAGTTTTTATTTCCTTCTTCAGCACCAAAACGTACATTGGCACTGCTTTTTGCTACTTTGAGACATCTTGGGTCTATTTCATCAAGGAAACGGCTTACTTCACAATCTTTTATTCTTCCAAAGCGATAGCGAGAAGTTGCATAAGTAAGTGTTAGTTTTTTTTCGGCTCTGGTAATGGCTACATAAAATAAACGGCGTTCTTCCTCCAACTCTGCTCTACTGCCTATCATCATTTGTGAAGGAAAGAGGTCTTCCTCTAAGCCTACTACATACACATTTCCAAATTCCAAGCCTTTTGCCGAGTGGATAGTCATTAAAGTAACAGCATCTTTAGCATCTTCTCCTTCTTCTGGTTCGTCTGCGTTGGTAAGTAAAGATACTTCTTGTAAAAAAGCACTAATGCTTTTATCTTCATTTTCAGGATTATCCACAAACTCTTTGATGGCATTTAGCAATTCTTGTACGTTTTCGTAACGGGCTAAGCCTTCTATGGATTTATCTTCATATAGTTCTTTAAGCAAACCTGAATTTTTCGCTATTTCCATGGTTGCATCATAAGCATTTTTCTGTTTGGTAGCGATTTCAAAACTTTTAATTAGTAGGGCAAAATTATCTATTGCTACCGAAGCTCGCCCTCCGATATATTTGCTTGCATTTCCCACAATTTCCCAAAGACTTATTTTTTGCTCGTCTGCCAACACCGTGATTTTGGCAATAGTAGTATCTCCTATACCTCTTTTTGGCAAATTGATAATTCTTTTGAAGGCTTCTTCGTCATTATGATTGATAGTGAAACGCAGATAAGCTATCAAATCTTTAATTTCTCGGCGTTGATAAAATGAGAGACCTCCTACTACTTTGTAGCGAAGTCCCATTTTACGCAAAGCCTCCTCAAAAGAACGCGATTGGGCGTTGGTTCGGTATAGAATGGCAAAGTCAGCATTTTTAAGTTTAAACTGCATTTTAGCTTCAAAAATACTTTGAGCAACCAAACGCCCTTCTTCTGAGTCGGAGCTTGCCTTGAGAATCTCAATTAAATCGCCTGCTTCATTGCTTGTCCAAACATTCTTTTTCAGTTGGGCTTGGTTTTTGGCAATGATGGAGTTGGCTGCTTGTACGATATTCTTGGTGGAGCGATAATTTTGCTCTAAACGAATAGTTTTGAGATTGGGATAATCTCTTTCAAAATTCAAGATATTTTGAATATCAGCTCCTCTAAAGGCATAGATGCTTTGGGCGTCATCACCTACTACGGCTATATTTTGATGAACTGCCGCGAGCTTTCGTGTGATAAGATATTGAGAAATATTAGTATCTTGAAACTCATCAAGCATCACATACCTAAATTTATGTTGGTATTTGTTCAATACATCTAAGTGGTCTCTAAATAAAACGTTGGTATTGAACAACAAATCGTCAAAATCCATTGCATTGGCTTTAAAGAGCCTTTCTTGATATATCTGATAGATTCTCCCTATTTCGGGGCGTTGGAAACTCTCGTCATCTGCCTTGTAGATAGGGTTACTATTATACTCTTTATATGAGATAAGCCTGTTTTTAGCCCCTGAAATCCTGCTATATATTGTGGAGGCTTTATAGAGTTTATCATCCAGATTTAACTCTTTTACAATACTTTTAAGCAGAGATTTAGAGTCTTCGGTATCATAAATTGTAAAATCACGTGTATAACCTATGAGATGTCCTTCCATTCTAAGGATTTTGGCAAAAATAGAGTGAAAAGTTCCCATCCAGATATTTTTTGCCTCTTTGCCTATCACTTTCTCAATACGTTCTCTCATTTCGTTGGCAGCTTTGTTGGTGAAAGTAAGAGCCAAGATATGGTAGGGGTCTACGCCGTGATAAATGAGGTGAGCAATACGATAAGTAAGTACACGCGTTTTACCTGAACCAGCCCCAGCAATAATCATCAGAGGACCTTCAGTATAAATAACGGCTTGTCTTTGTGGCTCATTTAAGCCCTCCAGATACTCCATAATATTTTCTTATATGCTTTGAAAAGCAAATATAAGAAGTTTTGTACAAAAACAGCAAATACTTTTTACACACTATAAAATTGATTTGGAAAAACTTTTAAAGTTGAAGCTTGTCTTCAGGAGGGTATTTTAGTACTTACTTGCAGGTTTTTATATTGTTTGGGAGCGAGACCAACTATTTTTTTAAAGGCTTTTGTGAAATAACTTACACTGTTAAAACCAGTTTCATAACAAGCGTCTTTGATAGTTTTATTATCTTGGTCTATTATTTTTTTTGCTTTGCTTATTCTTGCACATAATAAATATTCTATGGGGCTTAATCCAAACTCATTTTTAAAATATTTGAATAAATTAGCCTGACATAAACCTGATATTTTGCACAAATCTTTGATAGATATATCTTGTGATAGATTTTCTTTGATATAATGAGCCACAGCTGCAAGAGGGTGCTTATCCTTGTAGTTATCCGAGTGTTTGAGCAAATTGCTACGAGCCTCTGTACGTAATAACCTGATTACTATTTCTTTGAGTCCGAGTGTGATGAGTGCATCCTTATTATTGTTATCCTCCAAAAAAAGTTGTACAATTCTATGTATAGATAGGTCAAAAAAATTATCATGTATATGAAAATAGGATTTATTTTCCACATTCCATTCATCTGTTCTCAATAATTTAGGGTGCTCTTCATTGAGAAAGGTTAAGGTCTTTTGAATAATATCAGCAGAAATTACCAAAGCTAAGCATCTTGTGGGTGTTTCAAATTTAGCTTCTGGGAAGTCTATATGCATTTGTTCGTGAGGGCTAAGTAAAATAGACTCTCCAGGTAGAAAATCAAAATTGGATTGTTTGGCAAGACTCATTACTTTTTTACCTTGAATCATACTGACCAAAACTGGGTGGGAAAAAGATAAATCTACTGCCCAAGCAGGCGTGAAGGTTTCATATACATTCAGTTCTGAGTAATCAGAGGAATAGCTCCTCCTATTTTCTATCAAAGTTTGAATATGTTTTTCTTGATGTGCTCTTTGAATAAGCTCTTGTACCTTTTTCATAATTTTATAGAATAATACAAGTTTTTGATAAAATAATACAATCCTAATTCGGTAAAAATACAAATATTTGCTACATAAATAGTATCAACTCAAAATTAAATTTTAAAATTATGATTTATGACAAGCCTATTTTTAAGGAACAATACGCCAATTACATTGGTGGGCAATGGGTAGCCCCTGTAAAAGGGCAGTATTTTGAAAATTCTTCTCCTGTTGATGGCAAGGTGTTTACGAAAATACCTCGCTCTACCAAAGAAGACATTGAATTGGCTCTTGATGCGGCTCATTCTGCTGCCCCTCGCTGGAACTCAAGCTCGGCTACGGAACGTTCCAATATGCTATTAAAAATAGCTGATATTATGGAGCAAAATTTAGAAAAACTGGCGGTGGTAGAAACTTGGGATAATGGTAAGTCGGTGCGTGAAACTTTAGCCGCAGATGTACCTTTGGCTATAGACCATTTCCGCTACTTTGCAGGTTGTATTCGTGCTGATGAAGGTAGCGTGTCAGAGCTTGATGCCAATACGGTTTCGATACAACTAAAAGAACCATTGGGCGTAGTTGGGCAAATTATTCCTTGGAATTTCCCCTTATTGATGGCTGCTTGGAAAGTTGCTCCTGCTTTGGCGGCAGGTAATTGCGTTATTTTGAAACCTGCTGAGCAAACGCCTGCATCTATTTTAGTTTGGTTAGAGTTGGTAGGGCATCTTATCCCTCCAGGTGTATTGAACGTGGTAAATGGCTTTGGAGTTGAGGCTGGCAAACCTTTGGCGAGTTCTCCTCGTATTGCTAAAATAGCCTTTACAGGTGAAACAACCACAGGGCGACTTATTATGCAATATGCTTCTGAAAATCTTATTCCTGTTACCCTTGAATTAGGTGGAAAATCGCCCAACGTATTTTACGCCAATATAATGGATAAAGATGATAACTTCTTGGATAAATGTATTGAGGGGGCTGCAATGTTTGCTCTTAATCAGGGCGAGGTGTGTACTTGTCCTTCTCGTTTGCTGGTACAAGAGTCTATTTATGAGCAATTTATAGAGCGTGTTATTCAGAGAGTAAAAAATATTAGAGTTGGTAATCCGCTTGATACCGAAACAATGATGGGTGCTCAGGCTTCTAATGACCAATACGAAAAAATATTGAATTACATAGAAATTGGGCAACAAGAGGGAGCCGAACTTTTGTGCGGTGGGAAACCCGCTGAATATGGCTCTAACGGAGGTTTTTATATAGAACCAACACTATTGAAAGGGCATAATAAAATGCGTGTATTTCAGGAGGAAATTTTTGGACCTGTGTTATCAATTACGACCTTCAAAGATGAAGAAGAAATGATACAAATAGCTAATGATACGCTCTATGGTTTAGGAGCTGGTGTCTGGACGAGAGATACACACCAAGCTTATAGGACAGCCCGAGCCATACAAGCAGGTAGAGTTTGGGTAAATTGCTATCATTTGTATCCTGCCCATGCTTCTTTTGGAGGCTATAAAAAGTCTGGTATTGGCAGAGAAACTCATAAAATGATGTTAGACCATTACCAACAAACAAAGAATATGCTGATTTCTTATGACAAAAACCCTATGGGATTCTTTTAATAGCTCTATAGTATGTTTATTTTCAGAACAAGGAAAGTATATTTTCCTTGTTCTTTTTCTTGTATTTTTGTAAAAATTTATGAATTATGGATATTAGAAAGGTGATTGTAAGCCCTGAAGCTGCTATTATCATCAAACAGCTCAAAGATGAAAACGGCGAACTTCTTTTCCATCAAAGTGGTGGTTGTTGTGATGGCTCTGCTCCAATGTGTTATCCTCAGAATGAATTTAGGATAGGGGATAATGACGTGCTATTAGGAGAAATTGAAGGTTGCCCCTTCTATATGTCTGGTTTTCAATATGATTATTGGAAACATACCCAACTTATCATTGATATTACGAAGGGGAGAGGTTCAAGTTTTTCCTTAGAAATTCCTTTGGGGCTTCGTTTCGTGGTAAAGTCTCGCCTTTTTACTGAGGAGGAACTTATAGCCTTAGGTTTTTTGGAACTTTAGCCTCTCTACAAACATATTTTTATGGTCTATAAAAATAAGGTTACTTTCGTAAATTTTTAGCACCCAAAAATATAAAAGTAAAAAATAAATTTTATATTTGTGTAAGTACAAAAAATTAGGTAGAAAGATGTATACTAAAGACCATATTCTTAGAATGTTATTCTTAGACATAGAAACGGCTCGTTATCACAAAGATTATGAGGAACTTTCGGAGGGAATGAAAAAAATGTGGGAATTGAAAGCCCAAAACATAGATAACAAAGAACAAACACTTAGCATAGCTGAAAAGTACTACGATAGGGCGGCTATTTATGCGGAGTTCGCTCGTGTTATTTGCATTAGTGTTGGCTTTATTTATGAAAGAAATGGAGAAATGTTTTTAAGAACAAAATCATTCTTTGGAGCTAATGAAAAACATATTTTAGAAGATTTTAGAGATTTTATTGATGAGAAATCGGAGCTAAGCAATGATAAATTTAAAATTCAGAAAACAAATTCTTCTCACAAATTTAACTATCTGGTAGCCCACAATGGCAAGGAATTTGATTTCCCTTTCTTAGGAAGGCGTTTTCTTGTCAATCAGTTGAAATTACCTTTGGCTTTGGAGCTAAGAGGTAAAAAACCTTGGGAAATTCATCATTTGATTGATACAATGGAACTTTGGAAATTTGGAGATAGTAAAAATTTTACTAAGTTGGAGTTGCTTTGTAATATTTTTGATATTCCAACGCCTAAAGATGATATTGATGGTAGCCAAGTGGGAGAAGTATTTTGGAAAGATGAAGATTACGAAAGAATCGCTGTATACTGCGAAAAAGACGTGATAGCAACAGCCCAACTGATACTAAAATACAACTTATTGCCGCTCATTCCTGAAAGTCATATTCAGTTTACCGAAAGAAAAACCCTTTTATGAACCTTGTAACAGATACTTTTTTTGAGCAAAAATTTAATTTACAACAATATTCTACATTGTTGTTCTACAAAGGGATATTTTCTTATCCAATTATTGTGGAGTTGAGTAGCCACATACGCTATGACCTGCATCTGGACGCAAATATAAATAGGGAAAAACTTTTTGCTATTTTTGTAGAATTGGCTCAAAATGTAGGCAGTTATTCACAAGAACAAACTCTTATGCAGAGTAATAAGAAAAAAGCTGGTATAGGTTTGTTTTCTTTGATAGAAGACCATCAATTTTTGTATCTCAATACTATTAACGCTGTACAAAAAGAAAGGGTAAATGATGTTACAGATAGAATAGAACAGATTAACTTACTGGATAGAAGTGCTTTACGGAAACTTAAAATGAATTTTAGAGAAGAAGCCATTGATACAAAAAAAGGAAGTGGTAACATAGGTCTGGTAGAGGTAGCCCTCAAATCTGCTAATCAAATTCACTTTCACAAGTTGGAAAATGAAAAAATATATCTTGCTATCACCGCCAAAATCACCAAACAGCAACACTTATGAATGATTTAATTATCAAAGGAGAAAAAAAGACCTATTTCACGCCAGACGTTAATTTTTCAGCCAAAACGGGTGTCTGTGAGATAGCTGGAGAATCCTATCAAGAAGAAACCTTTAGCTTTTTTAATGAGTTGATTGCCTGGTTGGAGGAGTATACATTAAAAGTTCGTAAAGCTATTATTTTCAATGTGAAACTCACATATTTTAATACCTCCTCAGCAAGAGCACTTTTAGAGATGCTTCTCGTTTTGAAAAAATACAAAGCACAAGGAGCTGAAGTGGAAATAAATTGGTATGTGCAACAAGAAGATGAGGGCATGAGCGAAGAGGCAGAAGACTTACAAATTCAGTCAGGATTAAATTTTAATATAAAACTTTTATAGTATTAAATAATTAAGAGACAAAAAATGTGGTCTTAAAAAGAGTTTTAAGACCACATTTTCAAGTTTGTGCATATCATTTAATCTATCAATACACAACGATTATTATTCAAGTCGTTTTCCACTTTTTTATATTTTACATCTCTCAATACTTTACCGTCATTATACATTACATTTACCTTTTGGTTACGGTCAGCTATTTTTTGAGCTTTTATTGGTTGTAGTTTTACGGGTTCTTGCTCTTCTACTTCAGTGTACGAACTTTCTTCGCTTTGATATTCTTCTTTTTGGGTTTTTATTTTTTTGTTATTTTGTTGATTTTGAGGGACTTTTATTTCTTCCATCATTACAGGAATTTCTTCCTCTACAGCTACGCCAGCACGCATCAAGAAAGAAATTATATCTCTGTTGATACGACTTACAAACTTTTTGAAAAGTTCAAAAGACTCAAACTTGTAAATGAGTAGGGGGTCTTTTTGTTCGTAACTTGCCATTTGTACTGACTGCTTGAGGTCGTCCATATCTCTTAGATGTTCTTTCCACTCTTGGTCAATGATAGCAAGTGTAGCTGTTTTCTCTAATTCTTTAATCACTTCCCAACTCTGAGATTCCACTGCTTTCTGAAAATTTACTTCCAGATAAATATGTTTTCTTCCATCACTAAAGGGAATACCTACATTGGCAAACTTCCCTTGCGTAGCCTGCAACTGAGCCTCCAAATTGGGGCTTATCATTTCGGATAATTGCTTATTTTTGTTTTTGTAGTGCTCTGCTATCTGTTTGTATAACTTACCAATTGTGTTATTGATTTCTTTTGGGGAGAAGTCAGAGGAAGTAACATCAGGTATAAAGCCAAACGTAGCCACAAAATCTAGTTCAAAATTATCATAACTTTCAGGTGTATGCCCTGCTGTTATTTGCTTAGCTACTTCATACATCATCGTGTAAATATCGACTTGTAATCTATCACCAAATAAGGCGTTTCTACGTCTTTTGTAGATTTGCTCTCTCTGAACGTTCATCACGTCATCATACTCCAAAAGTCTTTTTCTTACACCGAAATTATTTTCTTCTACTTTTTTCTGTGCTCTTTCTATGGATTTGGTTACCCAAGAATGTTGAATTACTTCCCCTTCTTTCAATCCTATTCTATCCATAACTTTAGCGATACGGTCAGAGCCGAATAGACGCATAAGACTATCCTCCAAACTCACAAAAAACTGCGAAGTACCTGGGTCTCCTTGTCTTCCTGAACGTCCTCTGAGCTGCCTATCTACCCTTCTTGACTCGTGTCTTTCTGTGCCTATGATGGCAAGACCTCCTGCCGCTTTAGATTCTGGGGTTAGTTTAATATCCGTACCGCGTCCTGCCATGTTGGTAGCGATAGTTACTGTACCTGGCAAACCTGCCAAAGCTACAATTTCAGCTTCTTTTTGATTTTGTTTGGCATTCAATACTTGGTGTTTTATTTTCCTCATACTGAGCAATCTACTCAAGGTTTCGGAAATTTCCACAGAAGTAGTTCCTACTAATACAGGTCTTCCTTTCTCGGTGAGTTTTACGATTTCCTCTATTACAGCATTAAATTTCTCTCGGGTAGTTTTGAAAACTAAGTCGTTGCTATCTTTTCTGGTGATGGGCTTATTCGTTGGAATGACTACTACGTCTAATTTATAGATTTCCCAAAATTCACCTGCTTCTGTTTCGGCTGTACCTGTCATACCTGCTAATTTATGGTACATACGGAAGTAGTTTTGGAGGGTAACCGTGGCGTAGGTTTGGGTGGCTTGCTCTATTTTTACGTTTTCTTTTGATCTAAGGCTTGGTGCAAACCATCTGAATAACGTCTGCCTTCCATTACACGCCCTGTTTGTTCATCTACAATTTTCACTTCTTCATTTACAATGATATACTCTGTATCTTTCTCAAATAAGCAATATGCCTTTAATAATTGGTTGATGATGTGGATACGTTCAGCCTTGATACTGTATTCTTGTATCATTTCTTCTTTTTTGTGTATTTTGGCAGAGGCATCCAAATTGGTATCAGTTTCTATCTTAGCGATTTCAGAGCCTACATCTGTAAGCACGAAAAAGTTGGGGTCTTCGCCAGAGCTTGTAATTAAATCTAATCCTTTTTGGGTGAGTTCTATTTGATTATTTTTTTCATCAATCGTAAAAAATAAGGGTTTATCCGCTTCTGGCATTAGTTTTTGGTTATCTGACAAATAAATTGCTTCTGTTTTTTGTAGGATAGCCCTCATTCCTGTTTCGCTTAGGAGTTTAATCAAAGGTTTATTTTTGGGCAAACCTCTGAAGGCTCTAAATAAAGCCAGACCGCCATCTTTAGCATCTCCATTTTGTATTTTTTTCTTGGCTTCGTTCAAAAATTCATTTATAATTTGCTTTTGAGCATTTACTAATTTTTCAATACGAGGTTTTAGGGCATAAAACATTTCCTCTTGTCCTGTTTTACTTACAGGACCTGCAATGATGAGCGGGGTACGAGCGTCATCAATCAATACAGAGTCTACCTCATCAACCATTGCGTAATGTAGTTTTCTTTGTACTAATTGCTCAGGCGAATTAGTCATATTATCACGCAGATAGTCAAAGCCAAACTCATTATTTGTACCATAAGTGATATCAGCGAGATAGGCATTTCTGCGAGCTTGGGAGTTGGGTTGGTGTTTGTCTATACAATCTACACGCAAGCCGTGAAACTCAAATAGGGGAGCCATCCATTCGCTATCTCTGCGAGCCAAGTAATCATTCACCGTTACGATATGTACACCTTTACCTGCCAGGGCATTCAGAAAGGCGGGGAAAGTTGCTACTAAAGTTTTTCCTTCACCTGTTGCCATTTCTGCTATTTTACCTTTATGTAAAACCACACCTCCGATAATTTGCACGTCATAATGCATCATATCCCAAACAATCTGATTACCTGCTGCTACCCAAGTATTTTTCCAAATTGCTTTTTCACCTTGAATTTCTACATTTTCTTTTTTAGAGGCAAACTCTTTATCCAATGCGGAAGCGGTTACTTCCAAACTTTGGTTTTCTTTGAATCTTCGGGCGGTTTCCTTCACAATGGCAAAACCTTGTGGCAAAATCTCTTCTAAAACCAATTCTAATTGTTTATCTTGCTCTTTGGAGAGTTCATCTATTTTATTAAAAATTTTTTCTTGCTCTAATACAGGCATTTGCGGGTTCTGAGTGATTTCTGCTCGCATAGTTTCCATCTGGTCTTCTATGTTTTGCAATTTCTCTTTGATATAGGCTTGTAGGTTTTTGGTTTTCTGACGTAGTTCGTCATTGCTTACTTCTCTAAGTTTGGCAAACTCCAAATTAACTTTCCCAATATAGGGCTGTAATTCTTTACGGTCTTTTTCTATTTTAGAGCCAACCAATTTCGCCAAAGCGTTTACTATAAAATTAGCCATTGTATATGAATTAAAATGAAATAATGAGCTTTTTTCTGGCTGCAAAAATAATACTTTTTTAGTTTTTTTCAGTATATTTTTTTCAAACTGACAATTTGTCTGAAAAATAAAAGGCGAAACTTCTAAAGTTTCGCCTTTTATTAAGTTGTCATTTAAACGGATTAAGGAAGTTTATCAATTACTTCGCCAAAGGCTATCATTTTTTCTTTTCTAAACTCATCATCAAATTTTACGTTGTAACGTCCCATTTTAGCATTTACAGCGGTTATTTTGCCTTTATACATACCTCCTACCCAAGGAGCATATACGGCATCTCCCACTTTATAGGTAGCTTTCAGAGGGATTGGCGTACAGTCGGCTTTGGGTACAGCCGTAAACTGTGTGAATAAAGTTCCTAAAACTTTATCACCTTCTGCTCTAAATACGTTCATTAGTTTATATTCAGAGCCTTTTTTATACACACAGCAAGAAGCTGGAGCAAAAGGTTCTGATATTTTTATGAATTCTCCTTGTTTCAGCGTGTAAGCATACTGTCCGATACCTGTAGTTTTATCGTCTCCTTTGGCAGGATTATCATAATCCAAGCCTATGAAGATAGCTTTAGGAGCATCAGGGTTAGAGGCATCAGTAATAATAGCTCTTGTCATATTTACAGCCCACTTACCTGCCACAATATCGCCTACTTTTACGGTTTCTTTTGCGGGAATTTTAATAATACCTGCATTGGGAACAATTTCATCACTTACAAATTGAACGGTAGATTCTTTTTCTCCAGGTTTGGATAGTTTGCCAAGCAAGTATTGTGTACCAAAGGTTTTTCTACCTGCTTTAAAGTCATTCATCACAAGTTTCATATTTACATAAAACACATTGTCTCCTTCAGCAGCATCAAGTTTTTCTATCACAGGAAAATCAAAAGGGAACTTGCCTGGCTCAAGTGTAGGAGTTGAGGCTGTTTCTTCTTTTTTAGCACTATCCTTAGGGGTTTCTGTTTTGGTGCTATCTGTTTTAGTTTCTTTATTTTCTTCTTTTTTTCCGCCACAAGCAAACATAAAGCCCATTGCAGAGGCTAATACTAAGAATTTCAGTTTCATAAATTTTTGATTAAAAGGGTAAGAAATAATTATTTAGCTTTTTTTATGGCGTTTTTTAGCTTTGTTTCTACGTTGGTTAGCTTACTTTGAGCGTCTTTAGCTTTGGTATCAGCATCACTTACAGAGCTAACGCTGCTATTCATTAGGCTATTTACCTCAACCAAAACAGCATCAGCATCTTTGATGGCATTATTTACTTGGCTAAGAGCGGCTTTTTTTACTTTTTTACCTGAAAGTTCTTTTAGTTTTTTCTCTACGGATTCTTTTTTCATTTTTACAAAGCCCAAATCGTGGAAAAAGCCTGTATTAAAAGAGGAGTTTACTTCAGCAAGAGCCTTAATTTTCTCTTCCTCGTTGCTTACTTTTTGGGCTGCTTCCCATTTACTTGTAGCTTCTTTCATTTTTGTATCAATTACACTTGCAAAAGCGGGAAAGTCCTTTTTCAAAGTTTCAGCTTGCATTTGTGTTGATTTCCATTTAGTTTGCTCGCCCTCAGAGGTTTTTTTACAAGCACTAAATCCTAAAAATAGCAAAAAGATTGCGAAAGATAGTTGTAATTTTTTCATTTGATATGTTTGATTTTAGTTATTTTGACGTTTTAAAAGTATAAAAATAAAATATAAAAAACAAAACTTACACGTAAGTTTTTTTAAAATTTGCATTATTATTCTTTTTTTGGCAGTTTTAC
>JANRLU010000137.1:0-7778 GCA_033762275.1 Thermonemataceae bacterium
TGGCAGAAAGAGCGGGGCAAGAAGTGAAAAAAGTGTATCCACACGCCATAGACCTCAATATATTACCCCATATTGATGTATTTTTGGAAAATGGTTACACAAAAGAGGAAATGAAAATGGTGAATGAAACCAAAAAAATATTGGGCTCCCAACAGATAGGTGTTACTGCCACCACCGTACGCGTGCCCGTAATTGGCGGTCATTCGGAAGCTGTTAATGTAGCGTTTGAAAATGATTTCGACTTGGCAGAGGTGAAAAATATTTTGAACCAAACGGCAGGCGTAAAATTAGAAGACGAACCTGCTGCGAATCGTTATCCAATGCCTATTATGAGTAAAGGCAATGATTGGGTCTGGGTAGGAAGAGTCAGAAGAGATGAATCACAAGCTAATACCCTCAATATGTGGATAGTATCGGATAACTTACGGAAAGGAGCAGCAACCAATGCTATACAAATTGCTGAATATTTGATAAAAAAAATAAAATAAAATTTCTTTTTTTCTTAAAAAAAGCATAATATAGGGGCTACAAAAAAGAAAATCTAAAATTTAATATCACAAATAAACCCAAAGCATTATGAAAAAAATATTTTTACTATTAAGTTTCGCTGTTATGGTTTCTTTTGTAGGTTTTGCTCAAAAAGTACAACAACGCAATATGCCTACCCCCGAACAAAGAGCTGCTAATATAACAGAAAAGATGAACAAGAAAGCTAATTTCACGCCTGAGCAGAAAAACCAAGTGTATGCCATCAATTTAGATGTTGCTCAACGTTTGCAGGCTGTTAATCAAAACTTGAAATCCAAGAGAATAGATAATGTTGCTGCTGCTGAACAAAGAAAAAACCTCAATAAAGAAAGAGAAAGTAGAATAGTAGCCATCTTAACACCCGAGCAAAAAGCGAAATATAGCTCAGCGAAGGCAAGAAAAACAAACACCCAACAAAATGGGAAAATAGCTGGGAAACAACAATTTCAAGTAAAAAAGTAAAAAAGCATAACCTATAGGAAAAAGCCTTTTACTCAACAGTAGAAGGCTTTTTTTGTGCAAAAAAAATACTTTTTTTGTTGGATTAAGCATAAATTTTTTTTATTTTTACAGAAACTTTAAAATAAATATTTATGGCTAAAAAAGAGAAAGAAAAAGAAAGTTCTAACGAAGGCAAAAGCAAGTTGGAAATTCTGAAGAATACAATGGAGAAAATTGAGAAAGACTATGGGAAAGGCTCAGTAATGAAATTAAGCGATAACAAAGTCGTAGATGTTGACGTGATTTCCACAGGTTCTATTGGTGTAGACTTAGCCTTAGGAATTGGCGGTTTGCCCAAAGGTAGAATTGTGGAGATTTTCGGACCTGAAGCCTCAGGGAAAACAACGTTGGCTATTCATACAATTGTTCAGTGCCAAAAAGCGGGAGGTATTGCTGCTTTCATAGATGCCGAACACGCCTTTGACCGCACCTACGCCGAAAAACTTGGAATGAATCCCGAAAATATTGTAATTTCTCAACCTGATAGCGGAGAACAAGCCTTAGAAATCGCCGAACAGCTCATTCGCTCAGGAGCCATAGATTTAGTGGTGATTGACTCTGTAGCAGCCCTCGTTCCAAAATCTGAAATAGATGGCGATATGGGAGATAGCAAAATGGGGCTGCATGCCCGTCTGATGTCGCAAGCTATGAGAAAACTTACCAGCATTATCAGTAAAACAAATTGTTGCTGTGTGTTTATCAATCAGCTACGTGATAAAATAGGCGTAATGTTTGGTAGCCCCGAAACAACCACAGGGGGAAATGCTCTCAAGTATTATGCTTCTGTAAGGATTGATATCCGCAGAATGAGTTCCATCAAAAATGGTGATGATATACTTGGGAATCGTACAAAAGTGAAAATTACCAAAAATAAACTTGCTCCCCCCTTCAAAATTGTCGAGTTTGATATCATATATGGTAAAGGAATTTCTAAGGTGGGAGAAATCATTGACTTGGGGGTAGATTTAAAAATCATCAAAAAGGCTGGGGCTAATTTCTACTATAATGACACTAAATTAGCTTTGGGAAGAGAGAAACTCGTGAAGGCTTTGGAAGATAACCCTGAACTTGCCGACGAAATTGAAAAGAAAATCAGAGAGATGATAGCCTCCGGAGCAAGTCTCACCGAGCTAAGCAGTGAAGAGAAGAAAAAAGCTAAAAAAGAAGAGGAAGAAGCTGAAAATGAAGGAAATATAGAGGAATCTGCTGAAGGGGAGGAATAAGTCCTAAAACAAAAAACGTAATTTTCGCTTTGAAGATTACGTTTTTTTATTAGCTTGCAAAAACTTTAATCAATTTTTTATGAAGAAATTATATGTCCTAATTGCTTTGTTGTTGATAGTGTTCAGCGTTGAAGCACAAAAAGTAGAGAAATTTAAGGCAAAAAAAGTAGCCGATGAATTTTGTAGTTGTACCAAAAGTTTTGAGCAAGGTATGCCTGCTTCCATAAAAACAATGTTTATGGAGTATGTAAGTTTGGGAGAGGAGAAAGCAATGGAAAATTTTATGCAAGCAATGATGGCAATGTCTGAAACAGAGCAAAAAAGCATTTTGGAATACCTACAAGGCGATACCTTTAAAAAGCATACTGAAGATTTTAAAAATTGCATTGATACGCTAAAAACTAAGTATGGCGTTCTGGACGAGGACAAAAAGAAAGCTCTGCAAAGTGCTTTAGCCAAAATGAAAGATTGTCAGTTTGCCACAGAGTTAGTAAAAAGTATCAAATAAAATGCCCTTGATTGAACTAAACGGAAATCAATTAGACATAGCCACCTTGGTCAAAGTTGCTCGCCAACAAGCCAAAGTGGCTATTGCTTCGGAAAGCTACCAAAGAATAGAAAAAAGTAGAAGCTACATAGAAGAGCAAGTAAAAGCTAAAAAAATCATTTATGGCGTAACCACAGGCTTCGGAGCTAATGCCTCCAAAGTAATTGATGATTATGAAGAGGCTAAAGAACTTCAGAAAAATCTACTTATTTCACACGCCTCAGGTGTAGGCGAGTATTTCAGCAAGGAAATTGTAAGAGCTATTATGCTGATTCGGCTCAATACCTTGCTTGCGGGATTTTCGGGTGTACGCAAAGAAACCGTCGATTTCCTGTGTATGTTACTCAATGAAAATATCCACCCACGCATTCCCTCTCAGGGTTCAGTAGGGGCAAGCGGAGATTTATGCCCCTTGGCTCACATGGCTTTGGCAGTCATAGGAGAAGGCGAAATAGAATTTGATGAGCATATTTTTGAGGCAAAAGATATTTTTCAACAAAAAAATATCACTCCCATCGCTTTATCTCATAAAGAAGGTATTGCCCTGCTCAACGGTACAAGCGTGATGGCAGCTTTAGGAGCTTTAGCCATTTGGCAAGCCAAAGATTTATTACAAAAGTCTTTGAATGCCTCTTGCTTGATGTTTGAAGCCATAGGAGCAAGAAAACAAGCCTTTGACGAGCGTATCCATCAAGTCCGCAAACATAATCCGCAAATACAAATAGCCACTTGGATACGAGAATTTACACAAAACTCTACCCTCATAGGCATAGAAAGTAATGAGATTTTAACAAAAACGGAAACTCCGCAGGAAAGCAACGAGAAAAAAGCTAAATGGCTTTCTTTAGAAAATATAAGAAACTTTGCCTTAAAAAAAGTAACTCCACAAGATTCCTACTCCATACGTTGTACACCGCAAGTATTGGGGGCAAGTTTGCAAGCCATAGAGCATTGTGAGCAAATTATTGCCAACGAACTCAATGCTGTTGTGGATAACCCGCTGATTTTTGTGGAGGATAACGAAGTCCTTTCAGGCGGAAATTTTCACGGACAACCCTTAGCTTTAGCTTTAGACTACCTCAAATTAGCTATTGCAGAAATGGGAAACCTGATGGAAAGACAAATAAATAAACTTACTGATGAAGCGACCAACGATTGCCTTCCCGCTTTCTTAGCCCCTGATACCTCTGGCTTACATTCTGGTTTGATGATCCCTCAGTATGTAGCTGCAAGTTTGGTTTCAGAGAATAAAGTGCTGGTACACCCCGCTTCTGCCGATTCTATCCCCACTTGTGCCAATCAAGAAGACCACGTAAGTATGGGGACTATTGCAGGAAGACAAGCCTTGCAAATCTTAGAGAATGTAAAAAAAGTAACTGCTATCCTGATGCTTACCGCCAATCAGGCTGTTTACCTAAGAAAACAACAACTCGCTCAGATAAGTTTTGAGGTAAAACTTGGCACTAAAACCCAAATCTTACACCAAAAATTAGATAGGTTGATAGGTTTTATGGATAAAGATAGGTTTTTACAAAAAGATATTGAAAAAATCTTAGCAAATTGGAATAATTTTTAGCATAATTGGCGTATTTTTCAGAGCAAACAACGTTAAAATTCAATTCAGTTATGGCAATTATAGAACAAAAAATCCCGACATTAGGCGAATCCATCACGGAAGTAACCATTGGCTCTTGGCAGAAAAAAACAGGCGATAAAGTAAAATTGGACGAAGTAATAGGCGTATTGGAATCTGATAAAGCCAGTTTTGATATTACAGCCGAGCAAGAGGGTGTATTAGAAATTTTGGTAGAAGAGGGTAGTACCGTTCCTATCGGAAGCGTTATTTGTAAAATCAATACAGATGCTGCGAGTAGTTCCGTCCCTCAAACGGTGATAAATGCCCCCACAACAAGTAATACACCTACGGCAAGCTCTACAGAGAAAGTAGAAATGCGTGTAAAACCCCTTGGCGAATCTATTACAGAGGTAGTTTTAGGGAATTGGACAAAACAAGAAGGTAGTTTTGTGGAAATGGACGAAATAATTGCAGAAATAGAATCTGACAAAGCCACCTTTGAGCTTACAGCCGAAGCAAAGGGTATTTTGCATATTGCCGCCCAAGCAGGTGCAACCCTAAAAATTGGAGATTTAATTTGTACTATTGAGGGAAGCATACCCAATACAAATACCTCTCAAAGCCAAGAAGTAAGCAATTCTGCCAATTCCTCACAAGAGGAAAATTACGCCAAAGGGCATCCTTCAATTTCGGCAGCAAAAATTCTCGCAGAAAAAGGTATTGAAAGCAAAGATGTGCAAGGTACGGGAACAGACGGAAGAATAACCAAAGAAGATGCTCTAAAAGCAGAAAAGAAAACACAAGAACAGACGCCCAAAGTAGAGGTAAAAACTACGCCTTCCGAAACAAATATTTCTTCAAACACTAAAGAAAATAATACAATGGTTCGTAAAGAAAAAATGACTTCCTTACGAAAAACTATTGCCAAACGCTTGGTAGCTGTGAAAAATGAAACAGCTATGCTCACTACCTTCAATGAGGTAAATATGAAACCCATAATGGATTTGAGAGCAAAATATAAAGATAGATTTAAAGAAAAACACGGAATTGGTTTAGGCTTTATGTCTTTATTTTCTAAGGCTTGTGCGATTGCCCTATTGGAGTTTCCTATAGTAAATGCCCAAATTGAGGGCGATTATGTTCTGTACCACGAATTTGTAGATATTTCGGTGGCTGTTTCCACAGGGAAAGGCTTGGTAGTACCCGTACTAAGAAATGTAGAGCAAATGAGTTTTGCTGATATAGAAAAGGGCATTGCAAGTTTGGCTGCAAAGGCTCGGGACGGCAAACTGACCATACCAGAAATGACAGGTGGAACTTTTACGATTACCAACGGAGGTATTTTTGGCTCTATGATGAGTACCCCTATTATCAATGCCCCGCAATCTGCTATTTTAGGAATGCACAATATCGTTGAACGCCCTATGGCTGTAAATGGTGAAGTAAAAATATTACCGATGATGTATTTGGCTCTCTCCTACGACCACCGCATTATTGACGGTAAAGATTCAGTAAGCTTCTTGGTGCGAGTGAAACAACTTCTCGAAGAACCCGAAAGAATGCTTTTAGATGTATAAAATATCCTTCCCCCTCCCAAATTGGGAGGGGGCTTTTGCTATCTGCGAGGGTCTTCCCCATCTTCCAACATTAGTTGTAGTATATCATCCGTATTTTTCCAATAATTTCCTCTCCCATAACCATATTCATCATACAAATCACTCAGGCTCAGATAATATCCATTGCCACCACTAAATAAGTGTATTATTGTCATTCCAGAGCAAACATGTCCTGCTTTCAAACTGAATTTCATAGAGCTAAGTAATTTAGTATCTAACTTCTCTAATTCTGTGCTTTGCAATACTTCTGCTAATTCTTTGGGAATAACATATCTAACTTCCAATAAATTACCTTTATCATCTATGGACATTTCTAAAATAAATTTAGTGGCACTACCATTACTTATTCTGTCCAACATATCAAAAACTCTTTGTTTGGGGAAAACTTCTCTAAAAATATTGTAGAATCTTAAAAAATCTGGTTTTTTATATTCAAAGGAATAGAAATCATCACAATATCCATTAAGCGAACAGGCACATTCTGGGCTTGGAGCGGATGTGGGTCTAATTTGCCCAGTTTCAATAGGGCTTCCCGCAAAGACGTATGTATAGAAACCCTCACTTGTGCTTACTAAAAAGTTTTTACCATTAACCGAAAAATTAGTGTTAGGTAACTGAGAAAAAACAGTATAGCTACATACAAGATAAAAAACTAAAAATAATATCTTTTTCATAAGTTTAATTTTTATGCTAAGCAAATCTATAAAAAAATTACTAAAAACAAAACCCCTCCGAATTGGGAGGGGGAAGGTTATTGTTTATTTAGGATGACATTATTAGGGACAGAAAATCCTTTTTGCTTTGGTGGTCTTCGGTTTGAAAACCTATAAGTTTCCACATCATAAAGCCTTATGAGAATGGAATTACCAGAATTTTGTAGACTAAGTTTTGCCCTACACTCCTTGTTATATTTAGCAATATCATAAAAAATAAGGTTCAACTCTCCAGAAGTTACTCTATTACCTGTAATTTTAGAAAAATTTTGAAATGTAGCGGTATTATTCATATCAAGAGAACTTGTGAAATTAAGCGTATTAGTAATTTCTACACCATTTTCTTTGTATAAATATCCTCCCATTATTATATCTTTGTAGTAGTCAGTAAGCCCTCCCCAATTAAATTTTTCTTTTTTTTGTAGCTTAATAATGAATTCCTTGTTTCCTTCTTGCCATCTCCAAGTGCCTACAAAAGGATTCAAGATGCCCTCAGTATCTTTAAGGTAATAGTTGCCACCTTTTAAATCTTCTACTTTGTATGAAGACAATGAAATAGTGCGTTGTGCTTCTGCGATTGGGCTGAAAGCAAAAAATAGCAAGGCGAATGTTAATATCTTTTTCATGGAACGAACTTCGCTAATTTATTCAAAAATGATGAAAAAAACAAAAAGGTTTAGGTTTTGCTAAGCTCTTGAACTTTTATTCTTTGTTTTTATTTTCTGGTAGCTCGGGAGCGGGAAAAGTAATTTTAAATTTCAATCTTATTTCAGGATTTGCATTAGCATAAGTATGTGTATAGATTTCTATGCCTCCCGAACCAGGATAAAGATACCTCCCCAAGCTATCACCTGGCAAATAATAGATAATACCTGCGATTTGGCTTAGATTATAGTTATCTAGTATAACGTTTCTTTCCATATTTTTCCAGCCAATTTTATCATCAATTACTATGAAAGGATGATTAGTAATTAGTCCATATTTATTGATTACATGTATGGGATTATTTGTATGTGCGACGTATAGGGCTCTTTTGAGAGAATCTATTTTATACCAAAGGTCAGAGTGGGTTTG
>JANRLU010000138.1:0-7467 GCA_033762275.1 Thermonemataceae bacterium
AGCAACGCTAAGGAGAAAGAGAATTTTATTAATTTCCCAGAGGAAAGACAAAAAATAGTAGAGGCTATCAAGAAAAATAAAATTTCGGGGGTAGTTTTTATGACAGGAGATAGGCACTTCACCGAATTATCAAAATTGGAAAGCCCTGATGCGGCTACCATCTACGACCTCACCGTTTCGCCACTTACCTCAGGTACTTACAATCCTGAAAAAGAGCAAAATACATTAAGAGTTCCTAATACTTTGGTAACTGAACATAACTTTGCCCTCATAGAAATAACGGGCAAACGAAAAGAAAGAGTGATGAGCATAAAAATTATCAATGCGGAAGGAAAAGAACTATGGACACAAGCCATTAAAGAGCAAGATTTGCAATTCCCTAAGTAAGATGGTTATGCTAATAGGCTTGTGGTCGTGCTTATTTTTCTCTTGTGGTCTGTCAACCACAAGAGAAAAAGATGAAACAAACATAAAAATTTGGCTGAGATTACACCCAGCCAACTCTAATTTTTTGAAAGCCTTAGTACTTATTTGGCAATTTCTATATTCACCGATTTTCCTTTGATGGTATTGTTTTTCATTCCTTTCATTACCTTTTGTACGTCTGCTTCGGCAATTTCTACGAAAGAAAACTTATCTAAGATGTCTATCTGACCAATATTGCCAAAGGCAATGCCTGTTTCGCCTGTGAAAGCTCCTACAATATCATTAGGACGAACCCTATCCATTTTGCCTACATTCAAGAAGAGGCGAACCATTTTACCACCTCTGCTACCCCTGCTGCTACTTTTCTCTCCAAATCTGCTGCTACTCCCTCTTTCTTGTTCTCTTTTTTTCCCTTTTCTATCTTTGCCATCTCTGCCAAAATCTTTTTCGCTACTTGTCATTTCTTTTACATCCATGTCCACATATTCTGTTTTTTTATGTTGCCAATGTAATTGTATAAGAGCTTTGATGATAGCTTCATCTTTAAGACCAGCATGACGAAGTTGTGTAAGCAGTTCTTCGTAAGAATCAATATTTTCATTCTGGGCAATATGAACCACATTTTCTACAAATTGTGCATTTTTTATGCCAATCAAATCTTCTATGGAAGGAATAACACCTCTTTCTATTTTTTTCTTGGTATAGTCCTGAATTTCTTTGAGGCGTACAAACTCTCTGCCTACAATGAAAGTAAAAGCTTTCCCTGAGTTGCCTGCCCTGCCTGTTCTGCCAATACGGTGCACGTAATACTCAGGATCTAAGGGAATGTCATAGTTAAATACAGCATCAACTCCAGTAACATCAATTCCTCTGGCGGCTACATCTGTGGCAACCAAAATCGTAACGCTGCCATCTCTAAACTGCTTCATTACTTTTTCTCTTTGGCGTTGGTTGAGGTCTCCGTGAATAGCTTCAGCCTTGTAGCCTCTCTCTATGAGTTCAGCAGTTACTTCGTCCACTTTTTTCTTAGTATTACAAAAGACCAACATTAGTTGTAGATTGTAAAAATCTATCAATCTGCACATTACCTCCAGCTTAGCACTGCCTTTTATTTCATAATAAAGTTGCTCGATGTTTTCTGCGGTGAGTTCTTTGCGTACCACTTTCACTACGGCAGGGTCATTCTGAAACTTTTGAATGATTGCCATAATAGATTTAGACATTGTAGCCGAGAAAAGGAGCGTTTGTCTATCAAAGGGGAGTTCTTCCAAAATACCTTCTATATCTTCTCGGAAGCCCATATCAAGCATTTCATCAGCTTCGTCTAAAATAGCAATTTTTACATTATCAAGTTTGAGTGTGCCTCGTTCGAGGTGGTCTATGATACGTCCTGGTGTACCAATAACTATCTGAGCACCAGCTTTTAAAGCCCTGATTTGTCGGTCTATGGGGTCGCCTCCATAAACTGTTACACATTTGATTTTTTTATACTTGCTTAGTTTTTCAAATTCGTCAGTTACTTGCAGAGCAAGCTCTCTTGTAGGGCATAAAACTAATACTTGTACATTTTTCTGGTTTGGTTCTACTATTTCGAGGGCAGGAATACCGAAAGCGGCAGTTTTTCCTGTTCCTGTCTGAGCCATACCCATTACATCTCTACCCGATAAGGCGATAGGGATAGCTTCCGCCTGAATAGGCGAAGCCTCCGTGAAGCCCATATCTGCGATAGCTCGCTGCATTTCCTCTGAGATGGGCAATTGGCTGAATAAAATTTTTGTACTCATTGTTTGATTTTTTAAACAAATAAACGAGAGTGTTTCTCTCGTTATTCTTTGTCTTGTTTTTTAGTTTTTGTTACTTTTTTGGGTTTTTCTTCTTGGCTTACCACTTCTGCTGCATCTTCTGTTTTCTTGGCTTTGGTGGTCTTTTTGGTTTTCTCTTTACTTTCTACATTTTCTACTGTTGTATCTTCGTTCTCTTTTTTAGCTTTAGTTTTCTTTGTCTTGCTGAGGGTATCCTCATTGGCTTCGGAGTTTGTATTTTCTTCCTTTACAGATTCTTCCATAGGGCTATCATTTTCTGTGATAGCAGGTCTTTGGAGCACCTCAATCGCCTCTTTGTAGAGTATTTGATACCACTTGATAAGTTTCTTTACATCAGATGGATAAACTTTATCTGTGTCGTAATCAGGGAGAAGCTCTGCTAAAAAGCTCATCAAATCGGCAGAGGAGGCTTTGCTATCCAGAGGAAGTGTATCATTGTATTTCTCTAACATCAAGAAGAAAACTTCTTGTAAGGGGATAGCACCTTCTTTGGTATTGGTATAAATAGAAATCTCTTGTAAAAGAGATACCTTTCCTGTTGCTCCTATGGCTACTTTCTTTTTTTGGGCATCTAAGGTTTCTACCAATACCCCATTGCGAGCTGGTTTGAGCACCTTAAAAAGTCCTTCTTTTCCTGAAACAGCGGCTATTTCTTTAAGTTCCATTGTAATGTTAATAGTTTTCTTAATTTGGTATTTAGACTGAAAAATTCTTATTTAGTGTGGCAATAAATTCTAAAATCTCTTTTTCTCCTTGTTTTTTCTCTGCTGATGTTAGAAAATAACGAGGAAAAACCTCAAAATATTCTAGTAGGTCTGTTTTATATGCTTGTATTTGGATTTCTAATTGTTTGTTTGAAAGTTTGTCTGTCTTGGTAAAGATGATGGCAAAAGGGAGCGTAGTCTCACCCAATCCAATCATAAATTCTAGGTCTATCTTTTGTAGAGGTAAACGGCTATCCACCAACACAAAAATACACTGTAGATTTTCTCTTTTGCTAAGATATTCCCAAATCATTAGTTCCCAGTCTTTTCTATCTTCTTTACTGACTTTAGCAAAACCATAACCAGGCAAATCTACCAAAAAACAGCAATCCTCCCACAAGAAATGATTGATAAGCTGGGTTTTCCCAGGTGTTTGAGACGTTTTGGCTAAGTTGTGTTGATGAGCCAAAAGATTTATCAATGAAGACTTCCCTACGTTAGAACGCCCTATAAAGGCGTATTCGGGTAATTTTGGAGGCGGACACTGACTTAGCTCTTTGCTACTTTTTACAAATTTAGCTTTCACACGCATTCAATTAAGTCTGCAAAGTTACTACAAATAATTAAGAAAACATAATATTCTCTGTACTTTTTAGTATAAAGCCTCAGATAAAATCCTGAATTTTGGCATTATTTTGGTAAGAATAAGCCAAAAGTTTGTGATGTACCCAAATAAAAATCTTATATTTGCGGAACTATACTACAAATTTTCTTATTTGAAGAATATCTCTAATAATATGATGATAAAAAACTTATTGATAGCCGTATTTTATTTGTTTTCAGCAAGTATTGCATTAGCCCAAAACCCAGCTTTTGATGATAAAGCTAAGGAAGTGCTGAGCAGTGTAGAAAAAAAGTATAAATCTGCAAAGGCTTTACAAGCAGATTTTAAGTATGAACTACGTAACGAAACCAATAAAACCAAAGAAGAAATAAAAGGCACGTTTGTAATGAAGAAAAATAAGTTCAAACTCAAATTAGCCGACCAAGAAATCTATAATAACGGAACAACCGTTTGGACTTATCTGAAAGATGCTAACGAAGTTAGCATTTCTAACTACGCCCCTGATGGCGATGATATTACCCCCGAAAAAGTATTTACGCTCTACAAAAAGGATTATCGCTATTACTTTATCCGAGAATTTAGCGAAAATGGCAAAGCCTATCAGGAGATAGACTTACAGCCTACTGACCGTAATAAAAAAATCTTCAAAATTCGTTTGATTATCAATAAGAAAACGAAAAGCATCAAGAGTTGGGAAATTTTTGAAAAAAATCAAAATAGATTGAAATATACCGTAGAGAAAATAGCCTACGATATAGCCGTAGAGGATAGTTACTTCGTATTTGACAAAACTAAACACCCTAACGTAGAAGAAGTTGATTTGAGATAAAAAATCCCCCCTCCGAATTTGGAGGGGGAAGGGGGGGTTACTTCTTTTTATCGTTTTTGTTTTTCTTTTTCTTTTTATTTTCTGGTAGCTGGGGCTCTAACTCTGGGTCTAAATATAAAGGTGTACCTGATAGACCATAAAAGTCTCTTTTCACATGAACTATTTTTGCTTTATTATTGGGTAAGCCCATTTCTATGATAAATACTTTCTCAAAAGAATCAAAGTATTCTGTCACCTCAGTCGGATTTTTTCGCTCTAAAATAAGTCCTAATTGTTCTATACTTAGAGGGCTGTAAGAGCTTACTTGACTGCTATCTATCAATACGAATACATCTTTATTGATGGTTATCCAATCACCAATGTATGTTTCCATTTCAGTTTGTGGATTAAGATATGGATAATCAAAAAAATAAACTTTTTGATTGTTTTTATGTACACTATCTATGATAGAAAAATATTTATCATTTCTAATAGAATCTCCATCATTAAACTTTATATAGAGGTAATTTTGAGCGATAATGCTTTGCCCCGTGAGGTAAAACAGCATAAAAATAAGTGTCTTTTTCATATATTTAATTTTCAAGCTAAGCAAAATTATAAAAAAGTTACTGAAAACAAAAAACCCTCCGAATTGGGAGGGAGGAAGGGGGTTATTTTTTCTTGTTGTTTTTATTTTCTGGTAGCTCTGTGCTGGGAGCAGGAAAAGTAATTTTAAACTCTCGTGTTATCGTAGGGTGCTCTCTGACAAAGTCGTGGGTGAAAATTTCTATGGTTGCCCCATTGCCCGGAAAAAGAGCTTTTGCAAAAGGGTCTCCTATCGGATAATAAATAATACCCGCTATTTGGCTTAGCTGGTAGCTATCTAAGACATAATTACCATCTTTATTTTGCCAACCTTTTTTTCTATCAATAACGATACAAGGATGGTTGCTAAAAACGCGATTTTTGCTATTAATATGCACAGGATTATTATATAATTCAGGATAAAGAGCTTGTTTCAAAGAATCTACTTTATACCAAAGGTCAGAGTGGGTTTGGGCATAGCTACCTGCTACAAAACTTAAATAAATAGCTGTGATTAAGATTATTTTTTTCATAAAAATATTTTTTAGAGCTAAGCAAATCTATAAAAAAATTACTGAAAACAAAAACCCCTCCGAATTGGGAGGGGGAAAGGGTTTATTTTTTCTTTTTGTTTTTATTTTCTGGTAGCTCGGGAGCGGGGAAGGTTATTTTAAACTCTCTTCTTATTGTGGGGTGTGCATTAGCGTAGGCATGTGTATAGATAAGTATAGTTCCAACACCAAGGTTTCCATAGATTGCTCTTGCTGTTGGGTCTCCAATGGGAAAGTAATTAATACCTGCTATTTGACCCAAATTATACTCGTCTAGAATATAATTTGACTTTTTATTGCTCCATGCCTTACTACCATCTATCACTATACAAGGATGATTCGTATGTAGCCCATACTTAGAATAGGTATGAATAGGATTATTATATTGCTCAGGATAAAGAGCTTGTTTCAAAGAATCTATTTTATGCCAAAGGTCAGAGTGAGTTTGGGCATAGCTATTTGCTACAAAACTCAAATAAATAGCTGCGATTAAGATGATTTTTTTCATAAAAGTATTTTTTAAGGGTTAAGCAAATCTATAAAAAAATTACTAAAAACAAAACCCCTCCGAATTGGGAGGGGGAGATGCTATTTTCTCTTTTTGTTTTTATTTTTCTTTTTATTTTCTGGGAGCTGGGGCTCTAACTCTGGGTCTAAGTATTGGGGGGTAGCACCTACCAAATAAAAGTCCCTTTTCACTTGAATTATTTTTGCTTTACTATTAGGTAAGCCCATTTCTATGATAAATATTTTCTCAAAGGAGTCAAAGTACTCTGTTACCTCACTTGGGTTTTTTCTCTCTAAAATAAGCCCTAATTGCTCTATACTTAGAGGATTGTAAGAGCTTACTTGACTGCTATCTATCAATACGAATACATCTTTATTTACAGTAATCCATTCATCTATATATTTATCCATCTCGGTTTGCGGATTGAGGTATGTATAACTCACAGAGTAAATAACCTGAAATGAACGATACCTACCAGGCTCTCGCTTATAAAAATGCTCCTCATACCTAATAGAATCTCCATCATTAAACTTTATATAGAGGTAATTTTGAGCGATAATGCTTTGCCCCATAAGGTAAAACAGCATAAAAATAAGTGTCTTTTTCATATATTTAATTTTTATAGGTTGATATTAAGTAGTCAGCTTTATTCTCGTAATCCGTTCTTTGCTTTGTTGTCAAAGATTCCCACGCTTTGATACGTATCTTAACAAGTTTATTGGTTAAATGATTATAACCTGACTGCTCCGACCAACTCAAAGCTAATCCTCTATAATGTTCATCATTTACATTTGAATTGGCTTTATTTTTTCCATAAACGGGGTGCTTATCATAAGCCCTCATTACCTTAATAATGGCATTTTTACCTTCTAAAGTATCACAATATAACTCAGCCATAGCATTGTGATGTGGATTATTTATTCCTCCTGCTTCTGGGGAACTGGAGTATTTTTGGTAATAAGGTCTTAAATCTGCATCTCGGTGGATATATTTTTTAATATTGAAAATAGAGTGTACCATTTCATGCAAAAGAGCATACACCAATTCTATCTCTGTATATTGCCCATTAGCCATACTTACATCTATTGTAACGTAGTTATCAATACCCCTGTAATTGGTTGTTAATCCAACTGCATGAAGTGAGCTAATATCCGAAACGTTTATGGTAATATGTTGGGCATAAAAAGACATCATTGCTTGAAATTCAGGCAAGGCTTCTAAACGTTCTATAGTAGTTTTTAACTTAGGATAATTATCTACGCTTTTATCTAATTTTAGTTTTCTATATTTAGGTGGCAATTCATGCCCCCAATCGCCATCATCACCAAGTATGGGGGTACCTGGGTTTGTAGGTCTTGGTCCTCCTGTGCTGGGATAATGTGGGTAATAGGTATTGCCACCAGGCGAAACGATAATAACCGTGCCACCACTCGGCGG
>JANRLU010000139.1:0-4949 GCA_033762275.1 Thermonemataceae bacterium
ACAGATTTGAAAGCTCTTACAGGAGAGTTTACTCCCCCAGGTATTACTTTTTTGGCTCTTTCAAAAAGTGTTTGACTTTGTTGTGTATTCATTTTGTTTTATTTTGAACAACAGATAGTACATCTAATTTGTTCGCAAGCTATGGCTTTCGGAGCTAAGAAGCAAGTATTTTGAGTACTATGGCTACAAAAATACTGCGTAAAAATGTATATTAGTAAGAAGAGAGTTTTTTCGCTCTGATTTTAGGTAAGAAAATTAAATTTGTTCTTATATTTGCGGTTGATAAATTTACCACAAATTAGTTTACAGATATGGAAGAAGAAATAAAAATGTACTTGGACGAAGCCCAAGAAATGATGAAAAAAGCCTTAGAACACACCAAACAAGAGCTTACTAAAATAAGGGCTGGAAAAGCGATGCCTACAATGCTTGATGGCATTATGGTAGAGTATTATGGAGCTCACATGCCTATTAATCAGGTTTCTACGATTAGTACCCCCGATGCCCGCACCCTCAATATTCGTCCTTTTGAGAAAGGCTCTATGACAGCCATAGAAAAAGCTATTAAAGCAAGCGATTTGGGTATCAATCCACAAAATAACGGTGAGGTTATTATTTTAAGCATTCCCCCACTTACCGAAGAAAGACGCAAACAATTAGCCAAACAAGCCAAACAAGAAGTGGAAAATGGCAAAATCAGTATCCGAAATGTGAGAAAAGAAATTAACGAAGCTCTCAAAAAACTGCAAAAAGATGGAGCACCTGAAGATGCTATCAAAAAAGCAGAAGAAACCGTTCAGAAACACACAGATAACTATATCGCCAAATTAGATGAGGTGCTTGTTGCCAAAGAAGCTGATATAATGAAGGTATAATTTTTTTGAGAAAATTCTCAGGATGTATCTCAAAATTTGCGTTAATAACCAGCTATTTACTTTATTTTTTATGAAAAAAACACTTATCTTGGGAGCCAGTACCAACACCGCTCGCTACGCCTATATGGCTGCTAAATTGCTGACAGAAAAACAGCATAGCATTGTACCAGTGGGCATCAAAAAAGGAGAGGTATTCGGGGAAACTATCCTGAATGACAAAAGTTTAATTCTCAATGATATTGATACTATTACTCTGTACATTGGTACGGATAAACAAACAGAATGGTACGGGTATATGTTGGCTATAAAGCCTAAAAGAATTATTTTTAATCCTGGTACAGAAAATCCAAGCTTCTATCCAAAAGCGGAAGCCTTTGGCATAGAGTGTATAGAGGCTTGTACCCTTGTAATGCTTAGAACAGGCGTTTATTAAAAACTTAAATCAAAAAAAATGAAAAAAACTCTTTTTCTTATGTTTTTTATACCCAGCTTACTTTTCGCACAGAAAAAAGATGAGCTCATAGAAGTTTCGACCAAATATGGCAAAATGCTTTTCGTACTTTACGACCAAACCCCCAAGCACAAAGCAAATTTCTTGAAACTCACCAAAGAGAAATTCTATGATGGCTTGCTGTTTCATCGTGTTATTAAAGATTTTATGATACAAGGCGGAGACCCTGACTCTAAAAATGCAAAACCAGGCGTTATGTTGGGTATGGGCGGACTAAACTACCGCGTTGATGCAGAATTTAAACCCGAATTATTCCACAAAAAAGGAGTTCTGGCGGCAGCAAGAGATAATAATCCTCAAAAAGCCTCAAGCAGTTGCCAATTTTATATCGTACAAGGAAAGACGGTCAATGATGCAGAATTAGAGGCTTATAGCCAACGTACTAAAGCTACTTATACTGAAGAGCAAAAAAATACCTATAAAACCCTCGGAGGAACGCCCTTCTTAGACCAAAACTATACTGTATACGGAGAAATGCTTTCAGGTATGGAGATTTTGGATAAAATAGCCCAAGAAGCAACTGACACCAATAATCGCCCAAAAGAAGATGTAAAAATGGAGGTTCGTGTTATCAAAATGAAAAGAAAAGCAGTTGAAAAAAAATACACCTACAAATACCCCACAAAAAAATAAGGTAAGGTATTGAGTTATGAGATGTAAGATATGGGAAAAAATACTAAATTTATGCTCTTGTCTTGTATCTCACTTCTTATATCTTCAACGGATTTTTATCAAATAATCTTCAATAAATGAAATATTTTATTAGTTTTCTTATTCGCTTTGTACCTCGCAAATATCTTCAAGTTCTGAGCGGCTTCGGCTTGCGTTTTTTGGGTCTTTTTTATAGAGGTAACCAAGTAGAATGCCCTATTTCTGGACGAACTTATCGCAAATTTTTACCTTATGGCAGGATACACCCTCGTGAGAATGCTCTTTGCCCCGATTCGCAGTCTTTGGAAAGGCATCGTTTGATGTGGCTTTTTTTATCAGAAAAAACGGATTTTTTTACCGCTCCACATAAAGTTCTGCATATTGCCCCTGAAAGTTGCTTTATTCATCGTTTTGAGGCACTCAAAAATTTAAGTGAATATATTACCGCTGATTTGGAATCACCTTTGGCAAAAGTAAAAATGGACATTCATCAAATTCCTTTTGAGGATAATCATTTTGACGTAGTTTTTTGTAACCACGTAATGGAGCACGTAGAAGATGATTTGAAGGCAATGCAAGAAATTTTGAGAGTACTCCAACCAAAAGGCTGGGCGATTATTCAGTCGCCAATGGATATGAACTTGGAAAAAACCTACGAAGATAAAAACATTAGCACGCCCAAAGGGCGTGAGGAGGCTTTCGGGCAAAGCGACCACCTCCGAATGTATGGTAGAGACTATGCCCAAAGGCTCCGCAAAGCTGGTTTTGAGGTTATAGAAGATGATTTTGTAAAAAAACTTCCTGCTGAAAAAGTAAAGCGTTATGCACTTCCAGCAGAGGAAATTATATATTGGTGTTTTAAACCCGAAAAAACAATTGAAAATCAGTGAAACTAAATGATTCATTTCAGAGAAGCCACCGAAACCGATATACCGCTTATAGGCGAACTTGCTCGCAAAATTTGGTGCGAATGGTATATTTCTATCATCAACCAAGACCAAATAGATTATATGTTGGAGCGTATGTACTCCCCTGAGAGCCTCAAAGAACAAATGACAAAGAAAAATAGTCGTTTTTCACTTGCTTATTTAGATAATCGGCTGGTAGCTTATGCCTCCGTACAAAATGAGGGTGGAAAATCTTACTTTTTAGATAAATTTTATGTAGATACCCAGAAGCATAAGCAAAATATTGGTTCGCAGTTCTTTGCGTATTTGGAGGATATTTACCAGCCCGAGGTCATCCGCTTACGAGTGAATCGGCGTAATTTCATTGCCATCAATTTTTATTTTAAAAATGGCTTCAAAATTGAGAAAGTTGATGACCTTCAGATAGGAAACTCCTACACGATGGACGATTTTATTATGAAAAAAACATTCTAGAAACCATGCTCCAACCTGATAAGTTTAAAATCTATCAGGTTGAACGCTGAGTAAAAATAAAAAAATTAAAACTTACACAAGATACTAACGTAAAATATATAGCTTTCCGTACCCTTTTTTGAAGCCCCTATCTGCATTGGTTGCTCTGTGTTTGATGTCCTCTCCATTGAGTTTCATTATCACTCTATACAAATAAACGCCATTGGCGAGCCTATCGCCAAACTCATCTGTACCTGCCCAAGCGTATTGTGAGATGTTATTGCCGACCCTAATTGGTCCTAATTCGTCTTGAGTAATTTCTCTAACTACTTTACCTGAAACCGTCAGAATCTGGATTTTCATTTCTTGTGGCACTTCTGAACCTGTAAGTGTAAAGACGAAACGTGTTGAGCCTGAAAAAGGATTTGGATATGGAAGAACATTGGTAACCGTAGACTCTGTAATTACCTCAAAACTAATTTTGTAGGGCTCCACGCCTGCTCTATTCCCTCTGGCATCTTCTCCATTTACCTGCAAAGTATAGATACCATCTGTCAGATTTTTTGGGCTAAATTCTATATCTATATTCCTATTTTCGCTTTTCCAACGAATATCAGGGCTGCTCATTGCTATTTTTTCAAATTGACAATCTTCACAGGGTTTTTTCAGACGAATATCTAAGCCTAAAGTATCGGTTTTCTGTAAAAAAGGATTATCATCACGCAAACGTATGTTTATCAAAGGGTTAGCTGAAACAATATCACCATCTAAAATTCTTGCTCCATCAAAAGTTACATCTAAAATTGGGTTTTTGTTATCTTTTTGCACCTCAAAGGGTATTTCCAAGATATTGTTATCATAGTATTGCTCCAAAACATCTTTCGGATTGACATAAACTCTCAACACATTACTTCCGACCTTTTTGGTTGTGGCAACCTCATAAGTGAAGATAGTTGTTTCTTTTTTCTTGGGGGCTTTTATTTTAAACCTATTGACTTCCTGCTGCCCGCTGGTCTTGTTCAGCAAGGTAGCCTCTACCCACAAAGAATCCTTGCTAAAATCCTTATCAGAGATATTTTCAAAGGCAAAATTTAAGGTAAAACTTTCGCCCTCTTGCTTAGGGCTCACTTTATATTTATCTAAACCTATTTTTTCAGTATTCATAAAGCCTTCTGGTACGCCATCATAAAGTACTTGCCAACGTTTGAGTTGTGTAGGTGTAAAATTAACACTATCTTGTGTGTAAAGTTGTAAGCGTAAGTAGGGATATGTTGTAGCATCTATGCCGTTGAGTGCGTAAGCGTATGTACTTTGGGGAACGTTATTATTGAGTACTACTTGTTGCCCCGAACTTGTTTCGCCTATGACACTCAGACGCCAAATATCAGGAGAGGCTGTTGTTTCGGAAGGAAGTATTTTTTTGTATAAAGTTCCCCAAGCAGTGGCAGGTCCGATAAGCGTTGAGGTAATCGTGCCTTTGGTATACCCACCTCCCAAGTTATAATCCATTTCAATGGTTTCTGATAAAGGGTTACTAATAGAGCTGGCTAT
>JANRLU010000140.1:0-21648 GCA_033762275.1 Thermonemataceae bacterium
TTGGTGGACATTTTAGTATTTCTGATATTGTTTTCCAAGGAGCTATGCCACAAGGTGTTTTAGAAGCCTCAGAAATGCATGCAGGCTGTGTAGCAGGGGCAAGTGAGAAAGGACAATATTTAGGGATTATCAAAAAAGCAGGTTTTAAAAATATTCAAATCAAAAAAGAAAGACTTATTAAATTGCCTGATGAACTTCTTTTAAAATATATAAGTCAAGAAGAACTTGAAGACTATAAAAAATCAGGTTCGGGAATCTACAGCATAACCCTTTATGCTGAAAAGTTGGAAGAAGGTAATTGTTGCGACACTACAGACAGTGCTTGTTGCACAAGTGAAACCGATAAGAATACAACTGAAAAAACTTCTTGCTGCGGGACGACCTCAAACGAAAATTCAAGTTGCTGTGAATAGCATGAACTGCCACTAATAAGCTATAAAATACAGCAAGAAACCTGCTCAGTATCCGATTTTTTGAAGATACAGAGCAGGATTTTAGATGCTTACTGCTGAAACAGGTTGCAATTTTTCGATATTTTTTTGAAATAATAAGCGTAATTTAAGAAAAATAATTAGCTTTATGATGCTGAATATCAGTTTATAGTAGCAACATAATTTATCTCATATTAAAATAGCTTTATAAAATTAAATAACTCAAAAAATGAAGAAAACAATTTTAGTAACAGGTTCAAGTAGCGGCATAGGAAAAGCTACTGTACAGTACTTTCACCAAAAAGGGTGGAACGTAATTGCTACTATGCGTAAGCCCCAAAATGAAAAAGAGCTAAAAGAAGATGATCGATTAAAAATTTTAGCTTTAGATGTTGAAAGCAAAGAAAGCATACAAAATGCCATTGAGCAAGGAATTGCCCACTTTAACAAAATAGATGTCATACTCAACAATGCAGGCTATGGTGCTTATGGACCTCTGGAAGCTGGAACTGATGAGGAAATACGCCGTCAATATAATGTAAATTTCTTTGGTGTGATTGATTGTATCAAAGCCATTTTACCTCATTTCAAGCAAAATAAAAGTGGCATTATTATCAATGTTACATCAATAGGCGGATTGATGACTTTGCCACTATTTGGAGTTTATAATTCTTCAAAATTTGCATTGGAAGGACTTTCCGAAGGGCTTTGGTATGATTTGGCACCATTTGGAATACAAGTAAAAGTGGTAGAACCAGGCGGCATCAAAACTGATTTTGCAGGACGTTCGTTGAATATGTTTGACCTTAGCAATTTTCCTGAGTACCATGCATACAGTAAAAGCATTGTAGAAAAATTTTCTGACCCTAAATATTCAGAAAAATTTGGCAAGCCTGAAATGGTAGCAGAAATTATCTTTGAGGCAGCAACTGACGGAAAAAATACTTTGCGTTACTTAGCAGGAAAAGATGCAAAACAATTCTGGTTTGCTCGCCGTTGGTTTGGATATAAATTCCAAATGACACAAGTGAAAAAATATTTTGGAATTAAATAACTGAAATAACAAAAAATAGCTTTTAAAAAATCATTCTAAAAATACGCACAAGAACTTGGCAGACGAGTGGGCTAAATAATGAAAATAGCCCACAGCATTATGTTTAGGAATTGAAGATTAGCGAAGCTAAATCCGCCCTTCACAAATTTTTTTCCCTTAACGGTCAGGATATGAAAAAATAAAAAATTAACTTCTAAAAATTCTAAGAAAATGATTTTTATTAAAGAATTAGACAAGGAAAGACTTGAAGATTTTTTTCAATACTTGACTGTTCACATTTCTGAAAATGGACTTCATGAAACAATACTGTATTTTCCTCTCTCTAAAGAACAGTCCGTATTATCAAATGAGTTAAAAACAAAATTTGAGGATGGGATAAATAAAAAGATTGGTGAAAATGGATGGAGAAAATGTTGGATTGCGTTAAATGAAGAAAATGAAATAGTAGGACATATTGACATTAGGTCAAACAATCAGTTAAATTCGGAACATAGAGTGGTTCTCGGAATGGGTGTAGCCATTAATTTCCGTATGTTGAGTATTGGACAAAAATTATTAGCCTTTGTTATTGCGTATTGCAAAAAAAATCAGCAGATTAGTTGGATAGATTTAGAAGTGATGACCAATAATATCCCCGCAAAAAGACTCTATGAAAAAATGAATTTTGAACACTTACACACCATAAAGGATATGTTTAGAATAAATAACATCTCATACGATTATACTTTTATGACTTTACACGTTGAGTAATATGATTGACGCAAAAAAAGCCCTAAGAAAATTTCTTAGGGCTAAAATTTAATTAAAATTACAAACGTTTATTACTTTTTCACAAATTTAGTAGTATAAATTTCGCCTGCTTCGGTTTGGAGATGTATCACGTACAAACTCTTAGGTAATTCTCTCATTTTGGCAGTAATGCCTTGTTCTACTTCCTCCAAAGTACCCGAGATTTGAGCTATCGCTTTACCCGATTGAGCAAATATTTGCAAACTCATTTTTCCAACGTTGGTTCTATCGCCTAGTAGCAATTTGAGGTCATCGGCTTGGCTGGCAGGGTTTGGATAGAGCAACAATTTGGCGGTACGCGTGCTATTGATATCCAAAGCTATGGTTTGGCTATAACGGAAAGAAGCATCTGTATCTACGATACGCAAACGGTAATAGCTGAGTTTGGCAAAGTCTGTGTCTGTGCTGCTATAAGCGTTGGTTGTTTCGCCTTTAGCGTTTAGGCTTGCGATTTTGGTGAAGTGTTGTCCATCTGTGGATTTCTCGAGTTCAAAACCTTGTAAAGCGATTTCTGCGACTGTTTGCCACTCCAATACTGCATCATTATTGCTGTTGACAAAACCAGAGAAATTAAGTAGCTCTACAGGAAGTGGGGTTTCACTTGCTACCCCAAATTTGGAGTATGTTGTAATACCTGAACGAGTTTTTGTGTAAGGATTAGCTCCGCCAGCAGCGTCAAAGGTTTCGCTTCCATCTGCTGCTTCCCAAGCTAAATCTGTTACTGCATCAGAACGATTTTTAAACATTTCGGAGGTAGCTCTTGTGAAAGATGCGTTCTCATCGCTTCCATTCCATTGTAAAGTTATTGTAGAACTGGCAGGCGTGGTTGGCGTTATTTCCCAAGTTTTATTTACCCATTTAGCAATATTGCTTACACTCGCTCCTCTTATTCCATTTACATATACTCCATCAAAAACACGCATCTGCACATCAGAGCTGCCAGCAGCAAACTGCATCGTAACAGGATTGTAAGTAGTTGCTGTACCAATAGGGAATACTTTACTTGCAGTAGTTACATTTTGTACTAAGAAACAAGTTGCATTATTTACATCTCCTCTGGTAACAAAGTACCTTGAGGAATTGTAACCACTAAGAGAACCTGTGCTTTCAACTGTAAATTTGTAATAGTCTGCATTGTTGTAAGTAAAGAGTTTTCCTGCTGTGAAGGTTACTACCTTTGAGGCATTTACATCGCTTAGCAATCTAACATTATTGCTATTGTTGATAGTAAGATTTGCAAAATCTTCTGTACCATTAGACAAAATAGTTTGCTCTGCTGTACTTCCCATGAGGTTGATTGTACCATTTCCTTCTTCAAAACCTGTTGAGCCTGTTTGGTTTTCCCAGTTGCCTTGTAGGTTGATTACGCCGTCGTTGGCACTGCCCGTATTCATATCTAAAATACCTCCAGAAATAACTAAATCTCCGTACACATCTAATCTATCAGAAGTGCTACCTCCACTTGTTGTACCAAATTCTAAAGTTTGATTGGTAATGGTTAGGTTTTTAGCTTGTGCAATGCTACTGAACTTGGTAGCATTGGTGGAGAATGCAGAAACATCTATGCGAGCCTTGCCCACAGAGTTTTCATCAAAATATACATCCACGGTGTTATCAGGAACGGTAAGAGCCTCCCAATTGCCACAATTAAACCAATCTGTATCGCTATCACCTATCCAAGTACCCGATAAATTACCTGGGTTTACAGTGAATAGCTCTCCCACATTGGTATTTGCATCACTTTCATTAGTTAGTTGTGTTGTTTCGCTGATTGTGTTCAATGTCCAATTTTGCAAATTTCCTGTACCCTCGTTTATTTCTTGCACAGATAGCAATAGCTGTCTTTTTGAGCCTGTATGAAGAGCATTGTTTTTATAGAACGCTTGTTCAACTATACCTGTAGCAACATTAAAACATTCTATATCAGGATGCAAACGAGATTCTCTATCAGTACTACCGCTACCAGTTGAGGGGGTAGCACTTGTAGCTACCCAAGGAGCACGACTTGTAAGAGCATATAAAACTTTTCCATTAAACTTAAAACCACTTGTGGTAACTCCAGCTGCCACAGGTGAGAAGCCGGCATCTGCTCCTGTTCCTTGTACCAACCATATTTGGTCTCCCCCACTAGAGCTTATATTTACGTTATAACCCGAAAGACCTCCGGGATTGACTACCGCCCCTGTAATAGCTGTTGTGGAAGATGCCAACACACCTGCATTGTTATAGAATACTGTAATATTTTGAGGAACATCAGGTGTCGGAAAAGCTGCTGTAGATTCAAAACGAATAATTGAGCCTTTTAAAACTTTGGTAGCAACCGTAAACTCCGCTATACCTGGAGATTCTGCATTATAATTACTACCTCCAGCCCACCAAGTATCTGTTCTTACGTTTGCAGCCGCACCCGATTCGTAGCGAGAGTTTACAATGGCAAATTTTGTTCCTACCTCCAAATCTACGAAGGTTGTTAGGTAAAATCTATCTGTTGAACCTGAGTGTATAGAGTTATACCCTACAATTACAATATCACCAGGAGTGAGCACTGTAGGTTGCACGGTCGCTGTTGGGGTTACGCAAACCTGCGAACCAGAAGACCAAGCAGTCCCTTTACGAGTAAATATTTTGAAGCAATAGGTAGTACCATTGGTAAGAGAGACCGTAGTGGTAGTTTGCCCGTTATTTTTGTATACCACAAAACCTCCTAAAAGGCTTGTACCACTTCCAAAAGAATTGTTGGCTGTATAGGCTGTTCCGTCGCCTGTAGGTCTTCCACTGCTTACTGCACTTGCTCTGGCTACAATAAGTACTTCATCGTAGCAGGCGGGGTTCTCCCAAGTAAGTGTAACTTGTGCGTTGCCTGGTGAGGCTGAAAAGCCTATGGGATTTGTTACGATTGTAGAGGTGGTTGCATTGGCTGTTGCTCCAGAAGAATAAGTAGAGGAGGCGTCTAAAACGTTTAGGACTAAAAAATGATAGGTTTGCCCAGAAGTAAGCCCTGTCACTGTAAAGCTATTGGCATCACCTTTATATACACATTTTGCTGCTGCATCATTTTGATAGGCAGTACCAGCAGCCGAAAAATCACTATTAGCCGTGTAAGTAGCTACGGCATTAGTGGGTGTGCCTTCGGTAATGGCAGCCCCTTGCTTGGCAAAAACTAAAATTGTGTTATTGGCATTTACGTAATTACCTGGTTTTGTCCAACTTAGAGTAGCCTCTGTGGTACACTGGGTAGTAAGTACATTGGAGACAGGAAGTGTGCCTGGCGTTCCACAATTTACATTGATGTTATCTATACGCCAAGGTGATGTAGTTGTAGAAACTTTCTCGAAACGAATATAGACCGTTGAGAAACCTACATAAGCAGATAAATCTACGGTACAAGCAGTAGTACCCCCAGAAGTTGTATTGGAATGTGTATAAGCTGCTACATTTGTAAAACCTGTGGTTTGGCTTGTAGTGGATACTTTTATATTAAGGGTTTTGGATGTTGTATTGGTTGTTCTTGCCAAATCGAAGGTAAGCTGAGTTGGATTTGAAAGAGCTAACATTGTAAAATCACAATTTGCCGCATCCATATTTATTCTGCTTGAAGCCACATTTACTGTGGTTGTAGAGCTTCTTATCCAACCTGCGGGGAAACTACCAGAAGTAAAATCTTCTGAGAGACAAGGACCCGCTACAGGTGTCGCACTTACTTCTACGCCAGCACTCCAAGTAGTCCCTTTACGGGTAAATATTTCAAAATAGTAGGTTGTGCCGTTGGTAAGCGAGGTAACTGTTACACTTGTTCCTGTACCTTTATAGACAACTGAATTTACACCTGCATAAGCTGCATTTGCTGTGTAGGCTGTTCCATCTCCAGAAGGCGTAAAACCTATACCTGCTGAGGTATTGGCAACTACTAAGATTTGGTCGTAGCAACTGGGTAATGCCCAAGAGACTCCTGATTGTGTGTTGAGGCTGCTCGCAGAAGCACCTGTTACGTTGGTGGGCGTACAAGCTATAAACGTTTGTGTGCCACCCGCTGTAGTTGAACCTGATTTTGTACCACTACTAAAGGTAAGTTGTCCTGTTGTAACTGCGTCCACACGTATGGTATTTCCCAGGGTTGCACTTCCTGCAATATCAGCGGTTATAAAAATATAGCCTGTGGTAGCTGAATTGATGGCTTGCGAAGTAAAGGAAGGGAAAGTTAGCGTCCCTGCTGTTGGAACAGATGTATAAGTACTTAAAGTAGCATCTCCTGCATCAAGGGTGGCATCTGTTGAGTATCTTACTTTTAAATTGCTAAGGTCTGCAGAGGCATAAGTTCCTATGGTAGTTACTTGAACGCCCGTTAGTGTTGTATTTGCCGTTGTAACAGCCAAAGAAAATTTGTGCAGTACATGAGCAGAAGTGCCTTGGGCAACGTTAGCTGCCGTTATTTGTGTACCATTGTCGGCTAAGGTAATTGCGGGAGGACCACTAGCATAGTCAGTAATTGAAAAGTCATCCACTATTAACCTTTCCTGGCCTGTTGTTTGTACCCTTACTTTGATGTTATCACTTGAGTCATTGATATCATAAGTGAATTGAGTATAGGTAGTGCTTGTAAAAGACGATATAGTTCCAATAGTGGTATACGCCCCTCCATTAACACTATACGATACCGTGATAGTAGTTATCGCAGGACTACCGTCCCAATGCCTATACCAAAATGAAACCGTTCCTGCTCCACCATCTTTGCCATTTCCATCACTACCTTCATATTCAATGTAGGGAGTTCCAGAATTTTGCATACGGACGGCACTTCCTGAAGCTCCTCTAAAATTAGTAGTTTCCCTTAAGCCAGTAGCTATTCTAAAACCATTATAGGTATAGGTACCATAAGATGCAGCACCTGTCCAAGAGTTGAAATCTTCACTCACTTGTCCCCAAGCCGTCTGCAAGGAGAGCAAAAAGAAGAAAAAGAAAAGTTTTTGTAGTAAAAACTTTGTGTAGAGATTTTTCATAAAAAATCGGTTTGTTTATTTACGTTGCAAAAATACATAGCTTTATCCGATAAGTGATAGAAAGGTAAGTGCATTTAACAAAAAGATAACATTGGGGGGAGCAAGGAGCTCCCCTCAGCGAATAGTTTACTCCCCCTTGCCCCCTCAGGGAGGGGGAAGTTTGTGGTTAGTGCTTTGTTTTTAGTTCCCCCTCTTAGAGGGGGTGAGGGGGAGTTTTTTTTCGTCTTGCTCGTTCAGCGAATAGTTTACTCCCCCTTGCCCCCTCAGAGAGGGGGAATTTTTGTAAGTCCTCTTTTTTGAGGGGGGAATTTTTTAGTTCGTATTTTTTTAGTTCCCCCTCTTAGAGGGGGTTGGGGGGAGTTTTTTTATTTCTCTTGCTTTTCTCTAAGCCAATCGTAGATGATTTGGGTAATTTGGGGGTTATAGTCTTGTATTTTTTGCTGATTTTCGGGAGAGAGCAAGCTCATTTTATGGTCTGTATGGGCGATTTTTAGGAAAGCAGCCCTATAAGGGATTTTTTTATTGATGATATTTGTGATATGCTCTTGCTCGGCGGCAGTGCTGGCTTTGTCATACTCGCCCCAAAGCGTAAGTACGAAACCATTGTAGTTAGCCCATTGTTCTGCTACATTCACATCACTCAACTGATACCAATAATTTGGTTTTCTGAAAGAGAATTTTTGTAAAAAATCCACGCAATCTGCATTTTGTTTTTCTATGCTATCTTTGGATTGCCTTTGTAAGAAAAAGCGAACGCTGCAATCTGTTACGGTTTTTGTCCAATTTTCGGTATCTTCTTCGCTTTCTCCTTTGGCAAGTGCCAAAGCCCTGCGGGAGTCTATGAGGTAATTTACCCAATTTTGCCCGATAGTACCATATACAGCTATTCCTTTGATATTTTCTTTTTGTGCAATGATGGGAGCGATAAGCCCTCCGAGGCTATGCCCTACAATGAATATGTTATTTTTATCTACAAAAGGCTGGTTTTTGAGTAATTGGAGAGCTTGCAGGAAACAGCTCACCTCCGATTGAAAATCTATTTGCTCGCAAGGTGTACCTTGGCTATCACCCACACCCGATTTATCTATGCGAAGGGTGATGATATTTTTGGCACTCAAATCTCTCATCATTTTGCTATGCCCATAAGTGGTATCAAAGGGGGTATCAATGGGGTAACAGCCTACGCCTTGTATGAAAAGTACCGCAGGATAAGTTTTTTGGGGGTGTTTGGGGAGTGTGAGAATTGTTCGGAGTGTACCTAAGGCTGTTGGTAGCTCTCCGTAGATGGTTTGGTATGAGGGGCTGTGCTCTTTGGGGAGTTCTTGGAGCTTTCCTTTCAAAGAAATTATCTGTCCGTTTCTAATCAGCCGAAGGCTTATCTCTTTTTTTATTTCTTGTTTTTTGAGTATTTGGTTTAGCTCGTTGTAGTTTTTGATTTTTTCATTATTGATGTGTGTTATTTCATCGTGGGTTTGTAAGCCCATTTTTTCGGCAGGGGTTTTTTCTATTACTCTGGTAATGAATATTTTATTATTTTTATCACTTATATCTATTCCGAGCATTAGCCTTCTTTGCAAGTTTTGAGCTTGCAAAACACCGAAAAAACTAATTATTAGGAGTGTATGAGTGAATATTTTTGATAACATTGTAGTATTTTATTGAAGCAAACGAGAAAAAACTCATTATATTGTATGCAAAGCAAGTATTCATTTGAGGAAATGAAAGAGCTATTAGAAAGCTATTTTCTAAAGTTTCATCAGCCTGCTTTTATAGAGCAAGACCCTATTTCTATTCCTCATTTATTTAGCCGCAAAGAAGATATAGAAATCGCTGGTTTTTTTGCTGCTGTATTGGCTTGGGGGCAAAGAAAAGTTATTTTACAAAAAAGTAAAACGCTTTTAGAAATGATGGATATGCAGCCTTTTGCCTTTGTGATGAAGCATCAGGAAAGCGATTTGAAAGCCTTTTTGCATTTCAAACACCGAACATTTAGGGCTGACGATGCTTTGTATTGTATTCATTTTTTGCGGTTTTGTTATGAACGTTTTGGTAGTTTGGAGCAGGCTTTTTCTCAGTTTTTGAGTAAAGAAGATAGGCATATCAAAAAAGCTCTTGTAGGTTTTCTCTACACTTTTTATGAGTTTGCCAGAAGCCCCTCGCAGAACGGCAAAACATATCCCGAACCCAGAGAAAGGCTCTGCTGCCAAGCGGCTATGTATGTATTTGAGGTGGATGGTAAGACAAGATGAGGCGTCTATTGATTTTGGTATTTGGCGTAGCATCAAGCCCTCTCAGTTGGTTTGCCCTTGTGATGTACACGTGGGGCGGGTGGCAAATTATTTGGGTTTGTTGGGTAGTACAAAACTAAATTGGGAGGCTGCGGTGGCACTCACCGAGCATTTAAAACTATTTGATGCCGAAGACCCCGTGAAATATGATTTTGCCTTGTTTGGTTTGGGCATAAGCGGAGAGCTATAAGTAAAAAGCCCCCAGATTTGGGGGCTTTTCTTAATTTTCTTCGGTTACTTTTTTACTAAGTCTTTTTTTGGTGGTTTTTTCTTCCACTTGTACGACAGCTTCCTCTACCCCTCCGAAAATACGACCGCAGTGCTCACAAACGATAATTTTCTTTTTCTCTTTGATATCCACTTTTCTTTGCGGCGGTACTACATTGAAACAGCCCCCACAAGCATCTCTTTTTATCATCACGATAGCCAGACCATTGGAAGAGTTGTTACGGATTTTCTCGTAGGAGATAAGCAGGCGTTCTTCTATGTGTTGCTTTTGTTTGTCTCTATCTTTGAGTAATTGTTGCTCTTCTTCTTCACTTTCAGCGACCAAATGAGCTAATTCTTTTTGTTTTTCTTGTAAGTATCTATCTCTATCTGCCAGTACGACTTTTACATTTTCTATTTCGTTTTTCTTTCCATCAATTTTATCTTTCGCTTCTTTGATACGCTTATCGCAAAGCTGTACTTCCAACTCTTCAGACTCTATTTCTTTGGAAAGGGCGTCAAATTCACGGTTATTTTTCACGTTCATTTGTTGGCTCTTGTATTTATCTATGAGTTTTTCAGCATCTTTTTTCTTGTTCTTAAAATCAGCTATACTCTGCTCGAAGGTCTTGATTTGCTCTTCAAATCGTTGTATGCGGGTATGATAGCCTGCAATTTCATCTTCCAAATCTTGTACTTCATTGGGGAGGTCTCCGCGAAGTTTTCTAATGTTATCAAGTTGGCTATCAATATTTTGCAACTGCATTAAAGCCTCTAATTTCTGTTCTATGGTCTTTTCCATATTGGGTCGTATTAAAAGTAATACACGGGATTGGTATTGGTATTTGTAATTAAGAACGCAATATTAGGGAATTTTTTTGACAAAACCTCAAACAATAAATCTTTTGTAAAAATTTCACTTTCATAATGCCCAATATCTGCCAAAATGATTTTATTTTCTGCATCAAAAAACTCGTGATATTTGATATCTGCTGTAATAAAAATATCTGCTTTTGCTTGTATGGCATTTTTGAGGAGGAAAAAGCCGCTTCCGCCACAAATGGCTATTTTTTGAATGGGCTTATTCAAAAGTTTGGTGTGCTTGATATGGCTCAGTTGCATTTTTTCTTTGAGATAAGCTAAAAAGTCTCTTTCGGGCATAGCCTGTGGGAGTTCTGCGAGCAGCCCCGCACCCACTTCTTGGTGGGTGTTTTCCAGATTATGCAAATAATAGGCTATTTCTTCGTAAGGGTGCGTTTCACGCAAAGCCATTAAGATTTTATTTTGTAAAAATGTAGGGAAAATAACTTCCAAACGAAGTTCTTGGGCTCTTTCTAATTTATGATGCTCGCCTATAAATGGCTGGGCTTTCTCGTTTGGGCGATACGTACCTATACCTTCTACTACAAAGCTACATTGCTCATAATTACCGATATTGCCTGCCCCAGCTTTCCAGAGAGCCTCTAAAATGGTTTCTTGGTAGGAAGCAGGACAAAAAGTAGTTAGTTTGGAAAGAATTTGTTTCTTGGGAACAAGTATTTGAGGGTTTTGTAGGGCTAAAATTTCTGCTATCTTGAAATTAACGCCCCCCCATACATTATCTAAATTGGTATGAGCTGCATAAAGAGCTATGTCATTTTTAATAGCTTTCAACAGAACTCTTTCCACATAATTATTACCTTTCAAACTTTTGATGGCTTTGAAAAGTATGGGGTGATGGGCTATTATCAGGTTACAATTTCGGCTGATAGCCTCCTCTATGACTTCTTCTGTTATATCTAAAGTTATCAAAACGTTGGACAATGCAGATTTGGCATCACCGACTACCAAACCCGCATTGTCATAGCTTTCTTGGTAAGCTGAGGGAGCTATATTTTCCAGAAAGTCAAGAATAGATTGTATATTCATTTTTAGGATTATTTCACCAAATTGAGTGTTCCTTTATAGACTCGGCTTGTATAATCTATGATATAAAAATATACTCCTGAAGGAAGGTTCGCCCCGTCCCATTTAAAGTTTCTTTCTTGGCTCTCATAAACAAGCTTACCCCACCTGTTATAGATTTTTAGACCTGCATAACGATAGAGACAGTTATCTATGGGCAAGAATTTATTGAACTCAGCGACCGTAGGTAAATCCTCCATTTGGAAATAATCGTTAAAACCATCACCATTAGGGGTGAAAGTATTGGCAGGCAAGAAGTTATCTACGTTGGAGAAAGCATCTTTGAGATTGATAGTTATCATCAGAGAGTCATCAGCTACATTACAGGTATTGCTTTTTTCTTTGAGAATAATATCTACCAGATAGGTACTATCCTGACCATTCAGTTGTATAAATCTACAATCGGGTATCCATACAAAATCAGTAGTGAATTTTCCTTTGCCTTCTTTGGGCGTAAAAGTAATATCCAGACTATCAATATTAAAGCCTCTGCCTACGGCAAAAATACTTAAAGAATCATTATCTTTATCAAAGGCTTGAAAGGTAACTCTCACCTCTTGCCCTGAAGATAGCACAGGCGTTGTAGTAAGTGTGGGTATATCAAAGTTGGCGGTGGCAGCTATCACGCTCAAGGCGGGCGGATTATTGAATTTGGGACGAACCTTCATTTTTACAAAGATAGTATCAATTCCTTTCACAGGACAGCCCTGGTCATCGGCAATAATACCAAACTCAAAAACCTCATCACCTTTAAAACTATACAAGCACTCTTTCCAGCAAAACTTAGCGACTCCTATTCCAGAACTATTGACCGTAACCCCGCTAATTGCTGTATTTGTATTTGCCGCATTTCTGAAGGGGCGATAGCCTCCCTCCGTTAGCTTCACTGCGTTGTCGTTTAGAGGCAAATACTTTAACCTGATGCTTTGCCCAGGTGTATCGAAAAATTGCAGATTAAGACAAAGCGTTTCGTTTGCGTCCAAATCTAACAATGTATTTTCTTGATAAATACTTGCATCAGGGAGTTGTAGGCGTATTTCAGGATTAGGGTTCAACTCTTGGCAATTTTTCACTAAAATTTGATAATCTCTTCTTACTTCACCTATTTTTATGCCTGCTCTGTACTCTTCACATTTCACGGAGAAGACAAACAAACCTGCTCTGTTCGGATTTCCTGATAACTCACCAGTGTTTGCATCAACAGTAAGTGGCAGCCCAATCCCGCTGGGGATAGCATTGGTAGCAGAGTAGCCAGGCGACCAAGTGATTTCGGAAGGTGGGTAAGGATAGGTAGTGGGTGGTGTAGGAGCAGGAGCACCATTTGTGCCTACCCCATTAAAAGGTGTTACCATTGAGTAAACCAATGCATCACCATCAGCATCTGTAGCACCAAAAGGGAAAGTAAAGTTACTTCCCAAACACAAGTAGCTTGCTTGTGGTGTTGGAAAAGACGGCGTATTATTGATAAAAGGCGTTCCCCCTTGAGAAATTGCAGGAAATTCTAAGTAAAAAGCGTTGGCAGCCCCACCAGGGTTAGAGATATTGATAATAGCGTTATTTCTGCAACATCTATCCCAAATAGCATAATAACCCGCAGCATTGGAGTAATTGGCAGGGTTCAGGGTTATATCAGCCTGATATACCAATTTTGTAAAGCGTAGAAGCACCTGACTGGTACAAGTATCTGTTGGGAAAGCCAAATCTGCTTCTTGTACTAAAGGCATTGAAAGTGTCTGTATGCGACCATTATCAGACCTTCTGTAAATGCCAATTGTGATGCTGTTATCCTTAGTGGTTGAAACCCTATCCCAGTACATATTCAGGTTGAAACGGTAGGTTGTTCCTGAGATATAGGTCATTTGCAACTCACCACCAACAATGTGTGTTGCTTGTGTGAGTGAATAGCTAAAAGCAAAAACAAAAAGAAGTAGTATTTTTTTCATATTTTTAATAAGCCTAATGAAGACAAAAGTATACTAAAATTTTGAAAAATAGAATATTGTGAAGAATTTTATTTTGAAACCTTGTATTAAAAAGAATTTTCGGTGTATATTTGTTTAAAAAATCCTATATAATGTGGCGTTTTGTCTTCCTATTTTTATTCATAAATAACTTTGTTCTTGCCCAGAAAATCATTCTGAAAGGTAAAATTACAGATGAATACCAAAAACCTTTAGAGTTTGCTCAGGTTAGTGTTCCTGCGTATCAAATTGGCGTTTATACGGATACACAAGGGAATTTTAGCTTAGAAGTTCCAAGTTCTGATAAGGCTATTTTTTTGAAAGTCAATTATCTATCTTATCAAAAAGATACCCTCATTAGCCCTCAATATCTTCGAGCATACCTTAGCATTAGCCTCAAAGTAAGCGATATTGAAGGCATCAGGGTGATAGCCAAGAGAAAGGACTCGTTGGGGAGAATGGAAACAAGTTTGGTAAAACTTGATGCCAAGAAATTGGAGGCAATGCCCTCAGCCTTTGGCGATTTCAATAAAATTTTGGCAACTTTGGCAGGGGTGGTTAGCAATAACGAACTTTCTTCTACTTATTCGGTGAGGGGCGGAAATTATGATGAAAATTTAGTTTATGTAAACGATATTCAGATATATCGCCCCTTTCTGATACGAGCTGGGCAACAAGAGGGGCTTAGTTTTATCAATCCGAATTTGGCAGATGAGGTAAGTTTTTCTTCGGGAGCTTGGCAGGCCAAATACGGCGATAAACTATCCTCTGTGCTCAATGTGAGCTATAGAGAGCCTGCCAAAAATGCAGGCAGTATTTCTTTAGGAATCCTTAATAACCAAGCTCATTTAGAAGGACTTAGCAACAATAAAAAGTTCAGTTATTTGGTGGGTTTCCGAAGGAAAAGTTCGGCATATCTACTCAATACGCTGCCTGTAAAAGGGCAGTATTTACCTCGTTTTATGGACTTGCAAGGCTATTTTAGCTACGAATTTTCTCCTAAAATAACCTTGGGACTCTTGGTTTCGCAAGCCCAAAACAGGTATTTGGTAGCCCCAGAAGAACAAGAAACAACTTTTGGTACAGTAAATAGAGTGCTACGTTTGTTTGTAGATTTTGAGGGGCAGGAAAAAATGGATTACAATATGAGCCAAAATGCCCTCAAATTGAGCTTAAAACCTAATGAATACTTTACAAGCCATTTTATTTTTTCTCAAGTTTTTACTACAGAAAGAGAATACTCTGACGTAGAAGGCTCGTATAGGCTTTGTGAAGTTAATCCTAATTTTGGCACACAAGGCTTCAACGAATGTGTAACGACCATTGGCTCAGGTTCGGAATATATTTATCTCAGAAATAAATTTGAAGCAAAGATTTTTGCTCTTGAAAACCGTTCTATTTACGCCCCTAATGATAAAAATGCCTTTGAATTTGGGCTTCGTTATAGCTACGAAAATATTGCTGATGAACTCAAAGAGTATAGTTTCTTGGACTCAGCAGGTTTTGTGAACATCAATTATCGCAATTTCGCTGATAACTCACTGATTAGCCACAGATTTAGCGGCTACGTACAACACCAATTAAAAAAAGATAGTACCCATAGCTTTGTGTATGGTTTTCGGGTGGGTTATTGGGATACCAATCAGGAATGGCTGATTTCCCCTACTTTACAGTATGCTTTCCGAAGTAAAAAGAACGTCATTTGGAAATTAGGGGCAGGCTTATACCAACAAATGCCTTTCTATAGGGAATTGAGAGACTTTGAAGGAAAAATTAATAAGGATTTGAAGGCTCAAAAATCCTTTCATTTAGTTTTGGGAAATGATATGGAATTTAAGGCTTTTGGAGATAGAAACTTTCGCTGGGTGAATGAGCTGTACTACAAATATCTATGGGATGTAGTCGCCTATGATGTAGATAATGTTCGTTTGCGTTATTATGCTAATAATCAGGCTTTAGCATATAGTTGGGGTTGGGATACTCGTATCAGTGGGGAGTTTATCAAGGGAACGGAATCTTGGTTTTCTATGAGCCTAATGGAAACGAAAGAAGACGTAAATTTTGATACCAAAACATATATCAGACGCCCTACCGACCAAAGACTTACTTTGGGGCTGTATTTGGAAGATCACCTTCCTAACAATCCTACTTGGCGAATGAATTTGAATTTGGTTTGGGGTACAGGCTTGCCTTTCAATGTACCAAACAACCCTGAACTAAGAAATGTATTTCAAGGAAAGGCTTTTAGGCGAGTGGATATTGGTTTTTCTAAATTTATTGATAAAATTCGCTGGAAAAATAAAACACTGCTAAAATCACTTTGGATAGGGGTGGATATACTTAATTTGCTGGCTATCAATAATACAATTTCGTATAATTGGATAACAGATTTACAAAATCAGCGGTATGCCATCCCCAATACACTCTCTACTCGTTTTCTAAATCTAAGAATTATTGCAAAATTTTAGAAAAAATGTTTGGAAAATAAAAAAAATGCTTCTACTTTTGCAGTCCTAACTCGGAGTTTTAGCTCAGCTGGTTCAGAGCATCTGCCTTACAAGCAGAGGGTCGGGGGTTCGAATCCCTCAAACTCCACCAAAAAAGGTAAAAGATAGTTCTTTTGCCTTTTTTTATTGGGCGAACACTCTTTCTAATAAGATGCTCAGAGCCACGCCAAAGGCTATACCTGAAAGAAAAATACGCCAAGTTTTTGCCTGCGATTTTAGTAGTTCTACAAAAATAAAAGCCAAGACCAACAATACAACAATAATCAAGATTTGCCCTAATTCTATGCCCAAATTAAAGGCTAACAAAGGTAAAATGATAGAGGTACTTTGCTCTGAGCTTTCGCCAAACCACTCCGAAGCATTATTTTTGAGTAAAATACTCAACTGATTAGAAAAAGCTGAGCCGTGTACAAGACCAAAAAATGAAGCAATTATATATTTCTGCCACATAAATTTAGCTTCATTATCTTTATACCAAAGCACATTAAGCAAAGCCGTAAAAGCTATGCTAAGCGGAATAAGCCAATTCTCTACCAAACTACTTGGGATACGAATAATCTGATAAGTAACCAAAACCAAGGTAAGCGAATGCCCTATCGTGAATGCAGTAGCCAAGCACAAGATTTTTTTCCAATCTTTTAGGAAATAAGCTGCCGTAAGAGCTACCAAAAACAAGATATGGTCTTGGGCTTCTATGCCTACAATATGATGAAAACCAACACCCAACCAAGTTTTAAATAGTTCCATTGCTTATAGAATAGGATAAGAAAGCAAAAACATAGCATTGGAAATTCTCAACTTATCATCTCCGAAAGTAACATTATTCGCCTCAGAATAATCTTGTGTGAAACGAAATTCCACTTTGATAGACTTATTTTTTATATCTATGTAACTTCCCAAACCTCCTAAAAAGCCAAATGTAGCAGGGCTGATACTCAAGGGTTTGAGCAACTGAGTACCACTTGGCGGATTAAAAGTATAGGCTTCGGAAATAGCCACTAAAGAATTTGCCCCAAAATTAAGAAAAGGGTAAAATCCTTTATTTTTACTTCTCAGAAAACTAAACTCAAAAACCAAAGGGATATTGATACCACTGTACGAAAACTCCAATATATTATCCGTACTTTTTGCATTTCTATACAAATAAGAAGCTTCTATAATCATAGAGAAATTACTACCATATCTGATTTCGGCAAAAACTCCTCCCAAAAAGCTTGGCTGAAAATTGAACTCAGCAGAGCCGTATAAGCCATTATTTGCTCCTGTACCAAAAGAGCGAAAAGCATATTGCTGCATACCTGCTCCTGCTTTTATACCAAAGTGAAATTCATCTTTTTTGGCGTTTTTCTTCTTACTTTTGGCTACTCTGTAATAAGATACATAAGCTATATTTGCGTCTTTGCAGTGGTTATGGGCAGAAATTAAATCCATCATAAAATCTTGTTGGTAGTTTTTAGATGAAACTTCTCCATATTTAGTTTTATCAAAACTGCAAGCATTTGTGAGTTCATCTACAAATTTTTGCAGGTGTAAAGGGCTTACAAAACGAACTATCTTGTTCTGCTCTACGTAATACTCTACTTGGTTATCTTCGGTAAAGGCTTTGTATAAAGAAATTTCTCCCTCTTTGATAATTTTTTGAAGAAACAATACACTTGTTTCCATTTCTGTAATAGCTTGCAGAGCTACATAAGCATTACCTGCCCTGAAATAACTCACTTCGCTGGGACTAAGCACGAAACTCTCTGCACTTTCAGCAGAAATTTTGTAAGTAAGTTTATTTTTGTTGGTGTATTTGGCTTCTTTTAGCACGTACACATTCATTGTATCTCCTTTTTTAAGCACAATTTGGTCTTGAGCAAAAAGGCTGAAAACTGATTGGATAGTCAATAAGAGGCTGAAAGTCAAAATTTTTAGTCCTTTTTTCATAAATAATAGGTGATTTTTATAGATTTTCAATGTGGTTATCTTGTTTTCTGATTTGTTTTCGTAATTTTCTTAGGTCTTTTTTGGCATTTTTTCGTTTTTTATTTTTTTTTTCAGCGTGCTTTGCCAGTTTTTCCAAATAAATTTCTGCTTTTTTAAGGTCTTTTTTAAGGCGATAATGATTATAGAGCCACTCCAAAGCCGTATGATAATACCCTGAATCGTAGGCTTCTATGGATTCTGCAAAGTAAATTGTTTTCTCGAAATAAGATTTTGCTTTTTCTACGTCTTTATTGATATAAATTTGTGCTAATACGTACGTAGCGAAACGACCACTAATAGCCTCATAACCAAACTTTTTCTTTTCTATATTATCTAAAATACGCAGTGCCAACTTTTCGGCTTCTCCGTGATTTCCCATAAAAAAAGTACTAATGGTATTGATACGATGAAAATAGGGATTTTCGGGATAATTTTCATACATTTTCTTAGCTACAGGAGCAACCATATAAGTTTTCCCCTCCCCGTTATAGACAAATATCAGGAAATAGTTTGCCATGATACGCGTGTAAAAGGCTTTTCGCGAAACTTCTTCTAATTGTTGCAAACCTAATTTTTTATCACCTTTTGGGAAAGTAGCCACAATCGGGGCAAGCATTGGATAATTTTCGGGTATCCAGACGGCATAATAATTGAAAAGAGCATCACCAAACATAAATTCGGGGCTTAAGTCGCTTACTTGCTTACCTCTGCGAAGATATTTTAGGGCATTTCTGCCTGCTGAAGCTGCCTTGAACCAAGATTGCCTATCGGAGTACAAACGCCCTTTGAAGCCGTAAGCTGCTGAGAGGAAAAATGCTGCTTCTATATTCTTGGGATTAGCTTTATAGAGTAGTTCCGCTTTGGTGACGGTCGTATCCATATAGGCTAAAAAAGCTTCATCAAAAGTTTCTGTATCTGTATTGGGCATCATTTTCCACCAATTACTCAAACCCATTATGAAATAAGGCAAAGGATGTTGGGGGTAGCGTTTGCGAATCTGTAAAAACTCTTTTTCGGCTTCTCCGAACTGAAAATTATACATATTATCCAAAGCATCAGCAAGTTCGGCTTGCAAACCCTCATCTAAAAGCAGCATTGGCGGAAGTGTATCTTTAGCCTTTTGCCCAAAGGCTATTGGAGCAAAGAAAACAAAACAGACAGCCAAAAATAAGTTTTTCATAGGTGTTATTTGAGAATATATCCAAAACGACTGAGTTGCTTTTCTTGTTTTCGCCATTCCTTTTCTACTTTTACAAACTGCTCCAAATGAACTTGTTTGCCAAAAAAAGCCTCCATATCTTTTCGAGCCTCTATGCCCACCTGTTTGAGAGCCTTTCCACCCTTGCCGATAATGATTCCCTTTTGGCTATCTCTTTCTACCAAAATTTCAGCCTGAATACGAATAATCTTTTCGTCTTCTTTGAATGCCGTTATTTGTACTTCTGTACTATAAGGAATTTCTTGGTCGTAATGCAAAAAAATCTTTTCTCGGATAATCTCTGAAGCGAAAAATCGCTCCGTTTTATCGGTGAGTGTATCCTCCTCAAAATAAGCGGGGTGCTCTGGCAACAAATTTTTTATTTCTTGCAATAATAACTCTGTGTTGAAAGATTTGAGGGCAGAAATAGGAACAACTTTGGTATGTGTAAACTCCTGCTCGTAAGCGGCAATCATCTCATTTACTTTCTCTTGTGAGAATAAATCAATTTTATTCAATACAATAATAAGTTTTGATTGGGCATTTTTTATTTTTTGTATCAAAAGCTCATCTCTTTCTTTGTCCTGCAAATCTATCACCCAAAGTAAGACGTCTGCATCTTCCAGCGATTGTTCCACAAAACGCATCATGGCTTTTTGTAGTGGGTATTTGGGACTGATAAAACCAGGCGTATCAGAATAAATAATCTGAAAATCATCAGCACTTATCACACCCATTATTCTATGACGAGTAGTTTGGGCTTTTGCCGTGATAATAGAAAGTTTCTCCCCTACTAAGGTGTTCATCAAAGTAGATTTTCCTGCATTGGGTTTGCCAATAATATTAACGAAGCCAGCTTTGTGCATTACAAAATATTTTAGCTTGCAATTTAGAAAAATATAGCCAAAGATAAAAATACCTTAGGCTTAGGTCAGTAATCATTTTTTGGATAATACTATAATTCAAAGCCTTTTTTCTTATATTTGCCCAAAATTACTCGGAAAAATGCCTAAAAATTCTGCCATTCGTTCTGTTCTTATTATTGGCTCAGGTCCTATCGTAATTGGGCAAGCCTGCGAGTTTGACTATTCGGGTTCGCAAGCGGCTCGCTCCCTACGCGAGGAAGGGATAGAGGTCATCCTCATTAACTCGAACCCTGCTACCATAATGACTGACTCGGTAACCGCCGACCACATCTACCTCTTACCTTTAGAAAGAAAATCCATAGAGTATATCTTACAGAAACACCGTATTGATGCTGTATTACCTACGATGGGCGGGCAAACTGCTCTTAACTTAGCTATTAAATGTCATAAAGCTGGTATATGGGATAAATATGGTGTAAAAATGATTGGTGTTGATGTAGCAGCTATTGAAACCACAGAAGATAGAGAAAAGTTTAGGTTAAGAATGTTGGAACTGAATGCAGGCGTTTGTAAAGGTGAAACAGCCACTTCATTTTTGAGAGGTAAAGAAATTGCTCAGGAAATAGGTTTTCCGTTGGTAATCAGACCCTCTTTTACGCTTGGCGGCACGGGTGGAGGATTTGTAAACGAAGAAAAAGATTTTGATGAAGCCCTCCGTAAAGGCTTACAAGCCTCTCCTACACACGAGGTTTTGGTAGAGCAATCTATTTTTGGCTGGAAAGAGTTTGAGTTGGAGCTACTTAGAGATAACAGAGGAAATGTAATTATCATCTGCTCCATAGAAAATTTTGACCCCATGGGCATTCATACAGGCGATAGCATCACGGTTGCCCCTGCAATGACACTCTCGGATACTAATTACCAAAAGCTACGCGATTTGGCTATCAAGGTAATGAATGGTATTGGTAATTTTGCGGGTGGTTGCAATATTCAGTTCTCTATCAATCCCAAAAATGAAGACGAAATCATTGTAATAGAAGTAAACCCAAGAGTTTCTCGCTCTTCGGCTTTGGCAAGCAAAGCAACAGGCTACCCCATCGCCAAAATAGCTGCTAAATTAGCGATTGGTTACAACCTTGATGAACTCAGCAACCAAATCACTAAAACGACTTCCGCCTATTTTGAGCCCGCCTTAGATTATGTAGTGGTAAAAATACCTCGCTGGAATTTTGATAAATTTCGTGGAGCTGATGATCGTTTGGGCTTGCAAATGAAATCGGTGGGTGAAGTAATGGGGATTGGTAGAAATTTTCAGGAAGCTCTGCAAAAGGCTTGTCAGAGTTTGGAAATCAAAAGAAATGGCTTGGGAGCAGATGGTCGAGAAATTACAGACCAAAACTTTATTCTCAAAAGCCTTGAAAACCCCTCTGGCAATAGG